>JAUVRU010000188.1 GCA_030597485.1 Anaerolineae bacterium | reverse complement strand
GCTCAGCGTTCAGACCTGTCCGTTGGCAATACTGGGTGGCAAATCGACCGGAGGGCTGAACCTTTACGTGCGTGAGCTCTCCCGCGAACTGAGCCCGCGGGGCATCGCGGTGGACGTCTTCACCCGCTCCCAGGACCCCGCCATCCCCCGGGTCAATCCCGGCCGGCTGGGTGATCTGGGACGTGTGATCCACGTCCCGGCCGGTCCCGAACGCCCCTATGACAAGAATCTGGTCTTCGACCACCTGCCGGAGTTTGTTCAGCGGGCGCGCGACTTTGCCCGGGACGAGGCCGTCAGCTACGACCTGATTCACAGCCACTACTGGCTGTCTGGCTGGGTTGCCCGGGATCTCCGGGCCAGCTGGGGCGTGCCGGTCATCCACATGTTCCACACACTGGGTGAGCTGAAGAACCAGGGAGCACAGACGCCGGAGGAACGGGAAAGCCCTCGGCGCATCCAGGTGGAGCGGGAGGTGATGGAGTTCGCCGATGGGTTGGTGGCTGCCACCCCGCTGGAGAAGTCCCAGATGGTCTCGCTCTACGGCGCCAGCGCCGACAAAATAGCGGTAGCGCCACCTGGGGTTGATCGCCAGCTCTTCCACCCCATCCCCCGGGCCCAAGCCAAGGCCCGTTTCGACCGGCCACCCGATCACAAGATGGTCCTCTTCGTGGGACGCCTCCAGCCCCTGAAGGGCCTTGACGTCCTGATGCAGGCGATGAAACTGGTCACCGATCAGTTCCCCGGCTGGAGGGATGACTTGTGCGTCTGCATCATCGGCGGCGACGGCCAAGCCGATCCGGAGTCGGAGCAATCGGAGATCAAACGTCTGGAGCAGCTGCGGGCTGACCTGGGCATCGCCGACCTGGTCACCATGATGGGGGCCAAGGACCAGGACCAGCTGGTCTATCACTACTCCGCTGCCGACGTGGTGGTGATGCCCTCGCGCTACGAGTCGTTTGGCATGGTGGCCTTGGAAGCGATGGCTTGCGGCACGCCCGTCATCGGGGCCGATGTGGGCGGGCTCTCGTTCAACATCGAGCACGGATACAACGGCTACCTGGTTCCCGGGCGGGACCCCCGCCTGCTGGCCGACAAGATCATCCTCCTCCTGGGACACCCCACGCTGCGTGACCAGCTGGGCGAGCAGGCTGTCCGCTGGACCGAACGCTTCGACTGGCCTCACATCGCCGACGAGATCGTCGACATCTACGAAGGGGTCTGCGCCAACTCTGACACGCTGGCTGTGCGCTGACCTTGGGTTCAAGCCTTCAACGCTTGGTATGAGGTAACCGTTCAGGTCATACTTCAGCTTTTGCCACGAAGACACAAAGACACTAAGAGGGTGTCTGAAAAGCATAGAGCATCAACCACCAAGGCAGCAAGGATTTCCTAGTACTCTCTTGGTGTCTTAGTGCCTTGGTGGTGGATTTCAAACACGCTCCACGAAAAGAGATGAAGAAGTTACTACCAAAGTGCGCGTGTATCTCAAAGCCTTCGTGTCTTTGTGTCTTGGTGGTTAGAACACACCCCACCTGGCTGAGCCAATTCATCCTCGAAGGCAATGCTGCTGTCAATCTCAGCCTGATGGGCCTGGACACGGCACCACCAGGCCGGCCAAAGCCTCGTTTCCTTGTTGGAGCTTCTGGGGTGTGACATGCCAGCTGGATTCGAGGCTTCAGCCGGGGGTGGTTTCGCCCACCCGCTATGGAGTCTTGACCACCAGCGGGAGGTAGACCCGACGCAGCACGGTCCCGCTCACCCGGTAGTGTTCACTCCCCATCGGCGGCGCCACCTCAGCCTGAAGCGTCACGCCCGCGTTCAGCACGTATCATGCCGACTGCATGGCTGTGGGCACGTATCCTGCCTCCGCGGCCGTCACCCGATAGCGCTGGGAGATGGAGGCGGGGAAGAGAGCACGGTGAGCACTTCTTCACAGAATCTTCACCGGTTGGGCATACTCTGTTCACCTTCACCTGCTATACTCATAGGAAGAATTCGGCCCAGGACACGTCTGACAGCGAACCCACATTGAGAAGCGATGGTCGCCACGTGTTCTGATCGGCCCAAGAAACGAGGTCTTGTCAAATGAAAAAGATGGTGCTACTTGTAGGCGTTCTCCTGTCCCTGGTCGCGTGTGCGTCACCGGCCGTTGGCACTGCGCCAGCGGAAGCTGCGTCACCGACCGCTGGCCCTGCCCCAACGGAAGCTGCGTCGCCGACCGTTGGCCCTACCCCAGCGGAAGCTTCTTCCGCGGCTGAGGAATGTCCTATCTGCGAGGCAGATGCCAACCAATACAGTGGGGCTCTGGATCAACAAGAAATCGAGGGATTGCTGCTGGCGTTGAACGATGAATACTATGCCTGGGCAGTCTACGATCAGGTTATCAAGGACTTCGGCCAAATTCGTCCCTTCGTGAACATCATACAGGCGGAGGCCAAACATATTGATTCCCTGTTGTCTCTGTTCCGGGCATACGACGTACCGATTCCGGACAATCCGTGGGTCGGTAGCGTGCCTGGATTTGCCAGCGTAGGGGAAGCCTGCGCTGGTGGCGTGGAGGCGGAGATTGCCAACGCAGCGCTCTACGACGATTTATTCGCCACTACCGAGCGTGACGATATCCTGACCGTCTTCCGTTCACTCCAACGAGCATCACAGGAGAAACACCTGCCAGCATTCCAGCGCTGTGCCGATTGACCATGGCCGCGTCTTGGCTCGGGCGGCCACGGGCAGCGACTTTCCTCACCCTCCGATCCCCACGGTGAAGAAAAGACTTCCGAAGTCTCGGAGACTTCGGAAGTCTGCGTTCCACGCCGACTGCTGGGTCCCAAACTGGGTTTGGGACCCAGACTTCCCCTCTTCTGAAGGTGCGCGATTCTGCCCTAGTTCCTCATAATCACCGGCAGGTGGAGGCCGGAATGGATATAGCCGACCACTATTGCCAAGTTGTTGGCCGGGTTTCCGTCCGGCGTGGGACCTCCGATCGCATTGAGGCCGGTGATATAGGCCGTGTTAGTCAGGGTTGTGGCCACCAGTGCCTTGGCGGTGATGGTGATGACGCCACCCTGACCGTAGCTCAGCCTGGGGATCGTCCAGACGTAGGTGATGCCCGAGGTAGCTGAGACGGGTGGATAGGAAGTGTAGGCGATGTCAGTCAGGTGGTGGGGGGGCAACATGTCAGCAATGGTGACGCTGTCAGCGGCCGCCAGGCCAGTGTTGGCGTACTCCAGAACAAAGGTGACAGGGTCTCCGACGACGACCTCGGTCACCACGGCCGTCTTGGTGATGACCAGGTCAGAATAGGGTGAGACGCCGATGGCCCATTCCGCCACGGTGGCAAAGTTGTGGCCCCAGTTATCGACGGCTTTGCCACCCTCGTTCAGCCCGATGAAGTCGTTGAGCACATCTGTGACCGGGTAGCCCGGCAGCTCCCACTGGGCTCCTGCTGGCACGCCGCCGGTGTTCACCTGGTAGATGTCGTGGCTGATTACCTGGGGGTCCGCCTGCTGGGCGGTGAAATTCGTTCCCAGGAGTTCCGGCGGGAAGACCCGCCCCAGATACAAGGCGCCAGAAATTGATTCTTGGGCGGCATTGTTGAGAGCAGGATCGCTGAGGCCGACCAACTGGTTCGGCCGGTTCACCCCGGCCAGGTTGACCCAGTGCCCCCCCTTGCGCTCCCAAGTTCCGCTAACAAGTTCCTCGTAGAAGCCCAGCAGCACGATCACGTCCTCGCTGATAAGCACCTCATTGGCCACCCAGCCGAACGAGGGCGCTTCCTGGGTTTTGGTGTAGAAGTCGCCGGCCACGCCCTTGGCCTGCAGATAGCTGCTGATGCCAGCGGTCATGTCGGCCCGGCTGGTGCCTTTGCCGCTGGTGTTGGTGTTCAGGTAGTTCTGGGCCAGGTCCTCGATGAAGGGAATAGTGTTGGAGGTAGCGTGGTCGTCCCAACCCCCGTAGGCGGTGACCAGGTCATAGTGGTCGCTGATATCCGGAGGTGGCGTGGGCGAGCCACCAGTCACCAGCGTTTCCGCCTTGGAGTCGAACCACCATAGCGAGTTAGCTACCGCCACCGGGCCATCGTAGGCGCCCCAGGCCCCCAGTTCCCACCAGAAGTCGGGCAGGCAGCTGTCGCCGTCGTCCTCATACCACCACCCCTCCCAAATCCATTCACCTCCCCACCACATGTAGACCCCCTCGCCGCCCGGCTTCCAGTAGAAAGGTGACATGGCGATGGCGTACTCCACCTCGACGAAATAATCCAGGAGTGCTGGGACACAATCGCCCTGGTCGCCCTTGAGCTCCTCCGGGCAGTTCTGCCTGGCGAATGGGCACGCGGTGAGGTTATAGGGATAATCTTTGATCTCCCACAGGCCGCCCGGGCTGGCTGCACTGAGGTTCACGGTGTAGATATCGTGGGAGACGTTGCCGGCGTCATTGTGGATATTGGCCGGATGTGGGGCGTGTGGGTGAGGAATGATAATGCTGCCGTCGAGCATCCGCCCTGCCCCCGTTACCGCGGCGTTGTCGCGGAACGGATCGCTGAGCGCAATTTGGAGACCAGTCGCGTTGATGCCGGCGACGGTTACATAATGACCCGCAACGCGGGTCCAACCGGGTCCTCATATATCTTGCCAGATGCCCAGCAGCAGGATGACGTCCTCGCTGCGCTCCACCTCCTCCACCACCCATTCCCAGGTGGGCTTCTTGACCAGCTGGACGTGATAGTCGTCGTACCAACTGCCGCCGTGCGAATTGTAAGCCCGGTTAGGGACGTAGCAGGGGTTGGCTGGATCAGGATCGTTGTACAGATACCACTGCAAGCCATACGACATGGTGTGGACCTCGGTGCCCTTGACCGAGGTGCCAGAGACCTTCCCGTCGGTGTCGAAGTAGCAGGCCAGGTGGTCCACCAACCCAAGCGGCCCCATACCACCCACGTTTTGCGGATCGTGATCATCATAGGTGCCATATGGCGTGACCAGATAGTAGTTGTCGTTCACGATAGGTGGAGGCTGGGGATATGGCTCGAACACAGAACCGAACCACCAGACGGAATTGGCGGCCGCCACCGGGCCGCAGTAGCTCCACTTCCCCGAGAGTGGGGGATTGTCCCAGGGATTCTGCTTCTGATCAAAATCAGGCACACCGCTGGGGGCATAGTCGGCCCAGCCCCCATCCTTCCAATACCAGTTGTTGCCGCTCACCTCCTGCGGCTCGTCGGCTGCCACCTCGCTGACCTGGCCGAGCATCATCAACATGCCCAACGCGATCAAGGTGCCCATCAGCAGCGGCAACAGAAGTCTGTGCGTTCTCATGACTCTGCCTCCCTTTCTTTCAGTATCCACAGTGCTTGTGTCGTTGGAATGGTGGTGGAACTGTTGTGACATGATTTGCCCCCG
>JAUVRU010000378.1 GCA_030597485.1 Anaerolineae bacterium | reverse complement strand
GCCCGGCTGGGACCCGCTGCCGTCAAAGGTGACCGCCTCGCCCACCTTCCCATCCGGTGGGGAATTGATGACCGGTGACGGCAGGACAGTCTCCGTCGTCGGTGTCGGCCCCGGCACCTCCGCCTCGGTGATCGTGATCCCCACCGGGCCACCCACGTTGCCAAAGCCCTGCTCGTCGGTGACCGTCAGCGTCACCTGATACGTGCCGGCGGCATTGTACACGTGGGTTACCGTGGCCCCATCCCCACCGCTGCCATCGCCGAAATCCCAGGTGTGGCTGGCTATGGGGAAACTGCCCGGCTGGGACCCGCTGCCGTCAAAGGTGACCGCCTCGCCCACCTTCCCATCCGGTGGGGAATTGATAGACGGTGACGGCAGGGTACCAGCTGTGGGAGTGGACTCCACCGTCGGGACCGGCGTTTCCTCCACCTCCCCCGCCACGATGTTGATCTGCGCATTTGCGCTGCCCTGCAATCCCTGGTCATCCGTCAAGACCAGAATCGCGTTGTAAACGCCGGGTGCATGGTAGGTCGTGTTGGCCACCACCGCATTGGCCGTGGTGCCATCCCCAAACTGCCAGGCGAAGCTCATGATGGGGTTGGTGGACTGGGAATTGCTGGCGTCAAAGGTGACAGGCTGGCCCACAACCCCATCGCCCGGGGCCGTGATGATGGCCGTGGGCGATTGCCCTTCCACAGGCGGAGTCTCGGCCGGGTTGATCTTGATCTGGTGACTGCCCGTGTCGCTGCGCCCTTTGTCGTCGGTGACGGTCAGCCTGACCTCATACCCGCCGGCTGCAGTGAAGATGTGGAGCACATCCACGCCACTGGCGGTTGTGCCATCCCCGAAATCCCATTGGTACGTGGAGATGTAGCTCCCGGGAGCCACACTGGAGGCCCTGGCGTTGAAGCTGACAGGTTGGCCCGCCTGCGCCTCCGTTGCCCCGTTGATGCCCGCCTTGGGCGGCCCGTCGGCCGATTGTATCTTGCTGGCGCTGGCAACGATCTGACCCTGCCCGGTCGTCTTGAAGTAGTCGACGCGAATGTCGTGGTCGCCCTCGCTGATTTGTCCGGCCTCCGCGGACAGCGAGCGCAGCGGCTCGCTGGTCCAGCTGTCAATCAAGAGCACCCCATCAATCCAGACGCGCACGCCGCCGGCAACGTCGACCCAAACCATGTACTCCCCCTCCTCAAAGAAGGCCCTGCGGGACCAGCGGACGGAGAAGTTGTCGGCCGGCACGCCGGGGGCCGGGGAGCCAGTGCCCCAGTTGTAGCTGATGTTCGTCTCGTTGCGGAGTAGAACCGGATCGCCGGCCACGTCAGGATTGTCGAAATACTCAGATTTCCAGTCCGGGAACTGGTCCATGTAGCCCACATCCATTTGGATGAGGGCCGCACCGCCCCCCTGGAAGTACTCCACCCGCGCGATATGCACCCCCTGAGTCATGTTCACGTCGGCGGTCACGTTTCTGGCGGTACCGTCTCGCCAATCATCGACCACCAGGGAGTCGTCCACCCACAGCCGCACCCCATCGTCAACCCAGATGGAGAAACGATAGGTACCGGCCGGTATCTCACGGCTGGTGGTCCAACGGACCGAGAAGTTCTCGCGTGGCACCGTCGGATCAGGTGAGTTGCTGCTCCAGTCGAAGTCGATCTTGACGTCGTTGCGCACCAGCACCGGCTCGCCCTGCAGGTCCCGATTGTCGAAATACTCGCCGCGCCAGTCAGAAATGGCCACCGGAGGCGCAGCTGTTGGCGCAGGAGCGGGCGCCGGCTGAACCACCGCAACGTTGCCGGTGTTCTCAGCAGTTACATGCGCGGCCGAGACCCAACCCTGGCCACTGGGGCCGGGTGGGTACACGATCATCCACCAGGCAGCGTCAGGGCTGACACCGCTCACTTCGGCAATCAGACCTTGTGCCATGTAACCAATCGTGGGATAGTCGTTGCCTGGACCGGAATGAATGGGCACGCTCTCGTTGGCCCTTATGAAGGGCGCACCGGGCGCCGGCGTGGGCACCAGGCCTGGCGTGGCCACAGCAACCGGCGGTTGTTGGGCCGGGCCCCAAATGGCCTGACCGAGAACACCCAGGAGAAGGACGGCAACCACGGTCACACTGCACACGAGGCCCGCGATCACGGCGACAAAGATCACCTTGGTGGCGGTCGAACTCTCTTTCCAGTAATTCATTTCTTCCCTTTCCTATTCAGCTAGACTTATGTTCATTTGCCCCATTGACGTTGCGTCTTGAGGGGCGAGCACGTCCACCAGCCGCCTCTTGTGGGACTGTTTGCCCGTGGGCGCGCACGTATCATACTCCTCTGATGGAGAGAGTCAAACTCAGCAGTCCGTATGCGGCGTAGGCTACCGTTCAGCCTGAAAAAGCGAGTCTATGACAAATGACAAGACTGGCAGTTCTCCCGAGCACCCCCATAGGATGTCCGGCTCACTTCTTTATCACTCATGATCGTGCCCCGGGCTTTCCCTCCCGGGGCTGGCTTGATTGCACCCCGCCAACAGGGTTGTCCACTTACCGCTGCGGCAGCCGATGAAAGGTCGAGGGAATCCACGCGAATCCGTTTGGTGCGGGCAGAGGATTTGTGATATGATGGGCCCGAATGCGCCCAGGAGCCGGTTCGCGGTTCCCTCTGAATACGCATTTCCGGGGAAAGCCAATGATCACAACGGATTACAGACCAGCAACCCTGTCGCCGATAGTCCACTGGCGCCGATGGACTGTCACTCTGGTGGTCCTGGTGCTGGGCCTGCTGGGCAGTCAGTGGCCGGCCCACGCGCAGGAGAGCGGGCAGGTGCAAGCCTTGACCGGCGTCATCCGCTCAGGGGAGTTCATCTTCTACCTGCTGCCTGACCTGCAGAGCGGTCAGACCCTTTACGTTCACGTGCAAGGCACATCGGGCAACCTGGATCCCGTTGTCGGCCTGATCGACGGCACCGGCGACACAAAGGCCCTGCAGGAGACGTACGCGACCGCCATCCAGCGTGCCCTCGTCGAGGGGAGCGATCCCTTGCTCGCCGCCAAGGAAGCAGCTGACAGGCTCTTTCTGATCTGGGATGATGACAGTGGGGAGGGACTGGCGGCTGCTTTCTCCTTCGCCGTGCCGGCCGACGGCGATTACCGGCTGGTCGTTGCCAGCACGTTGACCGCTCAAGGGGCGGGCACCTTTGGCGACTACCAGCTCCTGATCGGCGTGGACGTTCCGCAGGTATTGACCGGGGAAGCCACGCCCACAGGGGACACGATCGCCCTGCCGGACTGGGAAGAGTCATCGCCTGGCATGGCCGTGGAAGAGGTCACGGGCACGCTCACGGCAGAGAAAGCGGAAGAAATCTTGGAGCTCTACCAGCTTCGGCCGGATGATACCCTCTACATCTTCGCCGAAGCCACGTCCGGTGACCTGCGTCCCACAATAGTGTTACGCAACTATGCCGACAAACCGGTGCGCACCGCCAACCTGACCGGCCAGGAGAGGCACGCAGCCCTGGAGTACACCGTGGAGGAGGCCGATCGCGGTTACAGGCTCAGGATCGGTGCCTGCTGCGATGAGGAGAGCACGGCGGGC
>JAUVRU010000520.1 GCA_030597485.1 Anaerolineae bacterium | reverse complement strand
TGGCCGGGGCGGTAGTGACGGATCTTCCCGAGTTCGGCAATTTCCGGGTGACGAGTGGCGATAAGAGCGAACCTTTCTTCGATTGGGGTACAGTGCTGGCAACAGTTGACATGTTCAAGGGCAGTACCAAGCTGCTTGTGGCAGAATATCGACCCGGCACTCCGGTGGACAGCGAAGTATCGCCAACGATGGGCTCCAACGATTGGGAGATCGGAATCCCGTTACTCATCGAGAAGGGCTACTGCACCGATGAAGCTCAGTGCAGTCGCGATTGGAACAGTGGTGTGGCCGGGCAGGGTGCCAATGCGCTGTGCTGGGGGCACTATTCCTGGTGGATCGTCTTCCAGGCCACGCATCCGTTTTGATCTGCAAGGCGAACGAGAGTGGATGAAGAATGATCGGTTCTGGTGGATGGGCAGCTTTCTGGCCGGGCTGCTGGTGGGCCTGGGCTTGAGCCTGGCATATACCTGGGTGTTGGACCCGCCCCCCTTGACCATGACCACACCGGCGGCGCTTAATCCGCACGATCGGGAGGTATACACCGTGCTGGTAGCGGCAGCCTATGCTGCGGACGGAAACCTGGATCAGGCCGAGAAACGCCTGGCCAAGCTGGAGGATCCGGATATCGAGAATACCATCGTCCATCTAGCCGAACGTCATATCCGGGAAGGCCGGGATGTGCGTGACGTGCGGGCTTTGGCCCGGCTGGCCAATGGGTTGGGACGTACTTCTGCGGCGGTACGACCTTTCATCGCCACACCCAGTCCCACCTCGACACCGTTGCCAACCGCCACGCCCCGTCCACCCACGCCGACGCGGACGGCGACAGTCACCGCCACATCGTCTCCAACCAGCACCCCGCGTCGCAGAAGACCCACCGCGACCGCCACAGCCATCGCTGAACCAAGCGCGACGCCCCGGCTCGACGTCTTTCGCGTGGTTCAGTCGACAGCCCTGTGTGACTCCAAAGCAGAGGGCCTACTGCGGGTATACGTGCGGGATGGCGCTGGCGAGCCAGTGTCCGGTGTGGAAGTCCTGGTCGACTGGCCGGGCGGTGAGGATCGTTTCTTCACCGGCTTCAAGACCGACGTTGACGCTGGCTACGCGGATTTTGGGATGCGAGCCGATGAGGTCTACCGAGTCGAGCTGGTGAGCGTCGCCAGTGAGGTGGCCGAGGACATCGGCGGCAATGCGGAGGCGTTGTGGCCCGATGTGCCGGCCGACGCCCAACTGTCGTGGCAGGTTGTCTTTCAACGCCCATAACATACTGGGGTGACAAGGCGTCCTGGAGCAGTGTGGCTTCAGCCTGACTGCTCCAGGACTGTGTGTCTTGTCCGGTTGCATCCACAAAGCCGGGCAGGAGGGTACCGGGGAAGAACGGCCTCGAGGGCCAGCGCCCCGTCCATATATTTGGTCTGTGCCAGGGGACGCATCCCTGGTGAGGGCAAAGAGGATAAGACGTCTTGAAAGAGGATTTGATCAAGAACGTACCTTTGTTCGCTGACTTGACTGCCGACGAGCACCAGGCTCTGGCAGACTGTATGCGCCTGGAAAGCTACCAGGCCGGCGAGCAGGTGTTCGTGGAAGGAGCCAAGAGCGATGCCTTCTTCCTCGTCCAGGAGGGATGGGTCAAGCTCTCCCAAGAAGGCGGCCGGCTGGCAATTGCCACGCTGGGACCGGGCAGTCTGCTGGGCGAAACCGATTTCTTCCTGGGGCAGACACGGGGCACGAGTGCGCAGGCCAGCACACCCCTCAGCCTGTGGGTATTCAATGAAGAAGATTTCCGAGAGGTTTTCCGGGAACACGGCGAGATTGGCCTGAAGCTGGGCCTGTCTCTGGGCAGCGGGATTGTGCAATATCGGCAATTCCTGCTGGAGCGCGGAAGCCACGTCTCTTTTCTGCGGGACCGGGATGAGGAACGGCGTCAGGCGGTTGCGGATCAGTTGACTCCCCAGCGTTACCGGACCAACGAGGCGATTTTCCGCAGCGGCGATTCGGCAAGTGGCCTGTATTTGATCGAGAGCGGCTCAGTGCGGCTCATCGGCGATGAGGGCGAGTACGGGGAGCTGGGGCCTGGCGCAACCTTGGGCGAACCGGCCGTGTTGGCGGGTAAGCCTCAGCCTGACACGGCTCAGGCTGTCAGCCAGACGATCATATGGCACCTCAGCCCTACCGACTTCACGCGATTGGCTGATACGTATCCCCAGCTGCGCGGCGCGGGGGGACGTAGGGTGCGTTCCTCTCGCAGCGCGGCCGACAGGGTGCAGGCAGTGGAAGTGTTGAAGCGTATGCCCCTGTTCGCCGACCTGGATCGCGAGGAACTGGATAGCGTGGCGTCTTGCCTTCTGCTGCGTCACGTCCAGGCCGGTGATGAGGTATATGTGTCTGGCAACGCAGGCGATGCCATGTACTTCATCGAGTCGGGGCAGGTTGAAATCCTCTCAGACCACGATGAGGAGCGTCGCCAGACGCTGGCCCGGCTCATCCCCGGTGATTTCTTCGGCGAGATGGCACTCTTGACGGGCAAGTCGCGCACGGTCGCTGCCCGGGCCGTAGTCCACAGCAATCTGTGGGTTCTCTACCGCTCGGACTTCGATGGTCTGTTGGTGAAGCATCCTGCGCTTACCGTTGCCCTGAGCCGTGCCTTGCGCGACCGATTGTCTCAGGCTGAGGGCCGCTTCGTGGCAGCCCACCTGCACACGATCGCGGTGACGGGCGATCTGTCGCGCATCCAGCTGGATGCGCTGGCT
>JAUVRU010000015.1 GCA_030597485.1 Anaerolineae bacterium | reverse complement strand
GGGATGAGGCATTCCGGTAGTAGCTGTTGATGACTCCACTGAAAAAAGAGGGCATTTACCGCAGAGTTCGCAAAGCACGCAGAGATTCAATGAGATTTTATAAGATTTTCTCTGCGGTCTCAGCGTTCTCTGCGGTGAGAAGACGGTTTCTTCAGGCGAGTCTGTTGATGGATAAGGCCTATCCCCGAAGGATGGGCTTTCACCTGTCTGGACCTGTCTTGGGAATGCCTCATCCCTACCACACAGATGTCACGTGGCCAGAAACGGAGGTAAACAATGGAAGACTTCGAGAAGTTGGGTGCGTTCTATCTGGGACGGCTCTACGACTTGGCCAACAAGAAACCCAGCGATGGGCTGCTGCTGTACGACTCAAAGGACCTTGTGACCCATGCCGTTTGTGTTGGCATGACGGGCAGTGGGAAGACCGGTCTGTGCATCGGCCTGATTGAGGAGGCGGCCATTGATGGTGTGCCGTCGATCCTCATCGATCCCAAAGGCGATTTGGGCAACCTGCTGCTGACCTTTCCTCAATTGCGGGGAGAGGATTTTTTGCCCTGGATCAACCTGGACGATGCCAGGAAAAAGGATCTCTCGGCTGAGGACTACGCACAGCAGCAGGCCGAGCTATGGAAAAAGGGGATCGCTGGCTGGGGACAGAGTGGCGAGCGCATCCAGCGGTTGCGAGACGCCGCCGATTTTTCCATCTACACGCCCGGCTCCAACGCCGGCTTCCCGGTCTCCATCCTCAAGTCCTTCGCTGCTCCCGATCAGGCAATAATGGACGACGAAGAGCTGATGCGGGATCGGACCAACACCACCGTGACCAGCCTGCTGGGTCTGGTAGGCATTGAGGCTGATCCGGTCCAGAGCCGTGAGCACATTCTGCTTTCCACCATCTTCGATCTGGCTTGGCGGCAGGGGCAAGACCTTGATCTGGCAGCGCTCATCAAGCAGGTTCAGACTCCGCCGGTCTCCAAGGTGGGCGTCCTCGACCTGGAGTCTTTCTATTCTGCCAAGGATCGGTTTGAATTGGTGATGGCGCTCAACAACCTGTTGGCGTCACCCGGATTCAACGCCTGGTTGGAGGGGGAGGCGCTGGACATTGGTCAGATCCTGTACACGCCGGCGGGAAAGCCCCGGGTGGCCATCTTCTCCATCGCGCACCTGAGCGACGCTGAACGGATGTTCTTCGTCTCCCTGCTGTTGAACCAGGTATTGGGCTGGATGCGCAGCCAGCCTGGCACGAACAGCCTGCGCGCCATTGTTTACATGGACGAGATTTTTGGCTACCTGCCGCCGGTGAGCAATCCACCGTCCAAGGCACCTCTGCTGACCCTGCTCAAGCAGGCCCGGGCGTTCGGCGTCGGCATCGTGCTGGCAACCCAAAACCCGGTCGATCTGGACTACAAGGCGCTCTCCAATGCCGGCACCTGGTTCATCGGGCGGCTGCAAACGGAGCGCGACAAAGCCCGCCTCCTTGATGGGCTGGAGGGGGCTGGTGTCACCAGTGACTCCCATCTGGACCGGAAGACTATCGAGAAGACCCTGGCGCGGCTGGACAGTCGCGTCTTCCTGATAAACAACGTGCACGAGGACGCGCCCGAGATATTCCACACCCGGTGGGTCCTGTCGTATCTGCGCGGCCCGCTCACGCGTGACCAGATCAAGCGGCTGATGAAGCCCCAGAAGGCGGCCAGGCCGAAACCTGCTGCCGAACCCTCGGCACCGGCTCCCGCCAAGGCAGTCCTTGCCGCCAGTCCGGCTGCAAGCCAGCCCCCGACCCTGCCCTCCAGCGTGTCTATGTACTTCATCCCGGCCCGGGGCAGTGCCACCAAGAAGCGGACGCTGGTGTATGAGCCCCGCATCCTGGGAGTGGCCAAGGTACGCTTCGCCGACACCAAGGCCAAACTGGATGTGTCAAGGGATGCGACGTTCATTACCCCAGTCACCGACGAAGCCATTCCGGTAAGCTGGGAGGATGCATTGGAAGCTGATATTCCAGCCTCCGATCTGGAGAAATCCGCCTCAGGAGAGGCTCAGTACGCCGACCTGCCTCCGGCCGCCGGGAAGGCCAAGAGCTACACTGGCTGGAAGCGGGACTTCACCACATGGCTGTTCGAGAGCCAGGAGCTTGAGCTGTTGAGAAGTCCCAGCCTTTCGGTGGTATCCGAACCAGAGGAGACGGAACGGGACTTCCGCATCCGGCTGCAACAGGCTGCTCGCGAGCATCGAGATGAAGCGGTGGAGAAGCTGCGCAAGACGTACGCGCCCAAAATCGAAAGAATTGAAGACCGTGTTGGCCGGGCGCAGGATGCCGTTGACCGGGAGAAGGCTCAGTCCCGGGAGCAGCAGCTTGAGACTGCGATCTCTTTTGGTTCCACGCTCTTGGGCGCCTTCACCGGCAGAAAGCTGCTCAGCCAGGCCAATTTGAATAGGGCCAGCAGCGCTGCTCGCAGAGTCGGTCGGTCGTCAAAGGAGCAGCGGGACGTGGGCCGGGCCAAAGAGTCCTTGAAGGACCTGCAGAAGGAACTGGATGATCTGGAGGCTGAGTTCAAGGCCGAAACAGAAGCGCTGGAGGCCAAGATCGACCCCCAGACCGAAGACCTGGAGACCATGGTGATCAAACCCAAGAAGACGTACATATCCGTGCAGTTGATCGCGTTGGTGTGGGAGCCTTTCTGGCACGACGCAAAAGGGAACGTGACGTCGGCCTGGCAGTGACATACGCCCATGTCCTTGCTCACCCTATTGAAGACCTGGCGTGGCGACCCCGAGATCGGGCCCAACATCGTTGAATGGCGCACCCTGCCAGCCCGTGAGGCCCGGTTCGTCCCTTTCCCGGACGGTCTCCATCCGGCGCTGGTCGCTGCCCTGCGGGCCGGCGCCATATCCGCCCTCTACAGCCACCAGCTGTCGGCCTGGCAGCAGGTCCAGGCTGGTTGCCACCCGGTCGTGGTTACCGGCACCGCCAGCGGCAAGACCCTGTGTTACAACCTGCCTGTTCTTGATCGCCTGTTGTCCGACCCGAGCGCCCGGGCCCTGTATCTCTTCCCCACCAAAGCCTTGGCTCAAGACCAGAAAGCCGAGCTGGACCAGCTTGTCACCGCTCTCGACCCCGAAACTGGTGCCCCTTCACAGCGTTCCGGGCAGAAGGCAATTCCTGTCGCCACTTACGACGGCGACACGCCGGCCGCCGCCCGACCGGCCATTCGTGGCCGGGCCAGGGTGGTCATCAGCAATCCCGATATGGTGCATGCCGGCATACTGCCGCATCACACCGCCTGGGCTGACTTCTTCAGCGGCCTGCGCTTCGTGGTGATAGACGAGATGCACACCTACCGGGGCGTGTTCGGCTCCCACGTGGCCAACGTCGTGCGCCGCCTGAAGCGGGTGGCCCGGTTCTACGGCAGCGCTCCTCAGTTCATTCTCACCTCTGCCACCATCGGCAATCCGCTGGATCTGGCCGGCCGCTTGATCGAGGAACCGGTCGTGTTGGTAGACGACGACGGCGCCGCCAACGCCGCCAGGCATTTCCTGATCTACAACCCGCCGATTGTGAATCGGGAGCTGGGGCTGCGGCGCGGCCTGCTGCAGGAAAGCGTCCGCCTGGCACAAGATCTGCGGCGACACGACGTCCAGACCATTGTCGTCGGCCGCACGCGACGTACGGTGGAATTGATGCTCGCCTATCTGCAACGTGAGACGCCCGAGCGGCCGGGTGAGCAGGTGCGCGGCTATCGCAGTGGCTACCTGCCCCACCAGCGCCGCGAAATCGAGCGCGGGCTGCGGCAAGGGGACGTGCGAACGGTAGTGGCTACCAGCGCGCTGGAACTGGGCATAGACATCGGCGGCATGGGCGCGGCCGTGCTGGCCGGCTATCCGGGCACCATTGCCCAGACCTGGCAGCAGGCTGGCCGTGCCGGACGCCAGCACGAGCAGTCGTTGGCCGTCCTGATCACCTCCGCCAGTCCGCTGGACCAGTTTCTGGCCCGGCATCCCGGCTATTTCTTCGGCCGCTCACCCGAACATGCTCTGATCAACCCCGATCACCTGTTGATCTTCCTGGAGCACGTGCGTTGTGCCGCCTTTGAATTACCCTTCGAGGAGGGTGAGCGCTTTGGCACTGTGGAGGCAGTCCGCCTTGAGGAGTACCTGGCGTTCCTGCAGCAGGCGGGAGACCTGCACCGCTCCGGGCACAAGTACTTCTGGATGGCCGATGGCTATCCGGCCCAGGATATCTCCCTGCGCAGCGCCTCGGCGGAAACGGTGGTGTTGCAGCGCACAGCGGACGGGGAGGAGCCGGCGCCGGTGACCATCGGCCAGGTGGATCGCCCCAGCGCGGCCTGGATGGTGCACCCCCAGGCCATCTATCTGCACCAGGGGCAGAGCTATGTGGTGGAGGACCTGGATCTGGCGGGCAACGTGGCTCGGCTGCGCCCGGTTGACACCGATTATTACACCGAGCCCCGTACCCACACCGAGGTACAGTTGGAGGAAAAAACAGATGAGGCGGCGGCGGCGGCAGCCACCAAGAACCACGGCAACATCCTGGTGACCACCCAGGTGGTTGGCTTCCGCCGCATTCAGTGGTTCACCCACCAGCAGCTGGGCGAGGGCGAGGTCTGCCTGCCGCCGACTGAGCTGCCCACCACCGGCTACTGGGTGGGGCTGACCGGCGAGACGGTCGAGGCCCTGCGCGCCCAGGGAGCCTGGACCAACGACCCCAACGAATACGGTCCCGACTGGGCGGCCCAGCGCAACCGGGCCAAGGACCGTGATGGCCATCGCTGCCAAATCTGCGGAACGCCGGAGCGGGGCCGTGCTCACGACGTTCACCACAAGACCCCCTTCCGGGCTCTTGAGTCCTATCGGGAAGCCAACCGCCTGTCGAATCTGGCGACGCTCTGTCCCGCCTGCCATCAACAGGCCGAGTCGAACGTGCGTATGCGCAGCGGCCTGGCCGGGCTGGCATTTGCCATGGGCCAGCTGGCGCCGCTGTCCCTGATGTGCGATGTCCGGGATGTGGAGGTACACGCCGATCCCCAGTCGCCGCTGTCCGAGGGCCGGCCCACCGTGCTCATCTATGATGGGATCCCGGCCGGCATCGGCTTCAGCCAGCGTCTGTTTGAGATGCACGACGCACTGATGGGGCGTGTCCACGAATTGGTGGTCGCCTGTGAGTGTGCCGATGGATGCCCATCGTGCGTCGGGCCGGCCGGCGAGAACGGCCTGGGCAGCAAGCGCGAGACCCGCGCCATTCTGGAGCTCCTGTGTGGTTGTGACAGGGCAATGGAACGCTGATAACGCTGGAGGAGAGCGGTCAGCGGTCAGCATTCAGCGATCAGAACCAACATTGATGGGGAGCCAAGAGATGAAGGACTTTCGAAACCTGAAGGTGTGGGAGAAGAGCCACCAGCCGGCCTTGGCAGTCTACAAAGCAACCTCCACGTTCCCGAGGCATGAGTTGTACGGCCTGACAAGCCAGATTCGGCGTGCGTGTGCTTCCATTCCCACCAACATCGCGGAAGGCTGCGGCAGAAGTGGGGACGCAGAACTCGCCCGCTTCCTCCAGATCGCGATGGGTTCAGCCAGTGAGCTGGAATACCATCTGTTGCTCGCTCGTGATCTTGGGTTTCTGCCTGCCCCAACCGGATATCAACCTGGAGGCTGGGTCAAGCAGCCATGCACAGCAAACAGCGAAAATTATTGCTCGCCTTGAGCTGGCCGTCCCGGACCATAGGCCAGATTGGATGTTGGTCTACGGGGATGTCAACTTCACCCAATCTTGTTCTTTGGTGGGGTTCGTGCTACACTTGAGTATGTTAAGGAAATGAGCTTTGGGAGCAATAGGCACGGTTCTGGAGGAACCGAGATGACCACTCTGACATATGACGAGCTTCTCGACACGATCGCCGACCTGCCTGTGGAGCGGCAGGAAACCATGGTTGACCTGGTGCGGCTGCGCCTGCGGGAGCAGCGCCGGAAGGAGTTTGCCCGGAACGCGGCTGAGGCGCGGGCGCAATTCGCGGCTGGCCAACTGCCGCGCGGCACAGTGCACGATTTGTTGGCTGATTGGAGGACAGGATAGTATGGAATATGAGCTGCCCATCCTGATCGAATACGACGAAGAAGAAGAGGTGTACCTGGCTGAGTGTCCCGTGCTGCAGGGGTGCTATACAGATGGCAAGACCTACGAAGAAGCGCGCAGAAATATTCAGGATGCGATCGAACTGATGATCAAGGCTCGGTTGGCAGTGGGTGATCTTATTCCTACCTTTGAAATGGTGCGCGTAGCAGCCTGATGATCCCAAGACTATCGCCGGCGAAGCCAGCGCAAGTCGTGAAAGTGCTCAAAAGGGTTGGTTTTCGCCTGGTTCGCCAGTCAGGCAGCCACGCGGTTTATCGCCATCCGGATGGCCGTTGGACGACGGTTGCCAATCATCCCGGGAAGACCATCCCCAAAGGCACCTTGCGGAAGATCATCCGTGACGCAGGCCTGACTGTTGCCGAGTTCAATCGTCTGCTCTGAGGCTGCTAGTGTCGGTCGAGCCGAGTATTGTGCTCTACCTCCATTTGGTCGCCCGGTTTCGACCTGATCAGCGTTCATCCCGGCCAGGCCGACACCGTTCAAAACTGGGTAATTCACTTCGTGGGTATTAGCTACCCCGGGGCAGGTGCAACAACCCGCACCGCCTCAGCAACCGTCCCCACAACAACCGAAGCCCGTTTACATAAGGTGCTGCACGAGTATTCTGTGCCCTTCCGTGCCATTCGTGGCCGACTCCGGACCGCTGACGGCTGATTGCTGATGGCTAATCGCTCGCTTTCGGAAAAGCTGAAATCGCTGGGCGTGAGAATCGGGGCGCGGGATCTGCCGCCACCGCGCCCACGCCCACGCCCGCGCTACCCGATTGAAGAGGTCGTGCCCGGGCAATTGCGCGATACCTCTCACGGCCAGGCATACGTGGTGGAAACCTGGTACCCGGCGGGGTACCAGTACGGCGCCACCACACTGCAGGTCACCGCTCCGCTGGAGGTGCTGGCTGGCTGGGCCCGCGATACCCGGCTGGCCGACCTGGACCCCGGCAGGTTTGCCTTTCTGGACACAGAGACTTCCGGCCTGTCCGGCGGTACCGGCACCTACGCCTTCATGGTCGGCGTTGGCTGCTATGGCGACCAGGGGTTTCGGCTGGCCCAGTTTTTCATGCGTGATCCTGTGGAGGAACCGGCCCTTCTGCAGGCGCTGTCTGACTTCCTACAGGGTCTTGAGGGTCTGGTCACCTTCAACGGCAAGGCGTTTGACGTGCCTTTGCTGAACACGCGTTATACCCTCAACGGCATGCCTTCTCCCCTGGCGAGGATGGCACACGTTGACCTGCTGGCGCTGGCTCGCCGGCTATGGCGTCGCCGCCTGGCCAGTCGGGCCCTGGGCCACCTGGAGACTCACATCCTGGAGATAACCCGCACCCAGGAGGACGTCCCCGGCTGGTACATCCCCCAGATGTATTTCGAGTACCTGCGCACCGGCGATGCTCGACCGCTGAAGGGCACCTTCTATCACAACGCGATGGACATCCTTTCCCTGGCGGCTCTGTTGAATCACGTCGCCCACTTGCTGGACGATCCGCCCAGCGGGCGCATCGAACACGGCCTGGACCTGGTTGACCTGGGGAACCTGTTTGAGGACCTGGGAGATTGGGACACCGCTTCCCATCTGTATAACCGTGGGCTGAACCGTAATCTGCCTGTAGAGGTACGCGACCAGACGATACAACGGCTGGCGGTGCTGCAGCGGCGTCGGGGCAATCTGCTGGCCGCGGTTGACCTGTGGCATCAGGCAGCTGGAGAAAACCATGTCTACGCCCACGTCGAGCTGGCCAAGTATTATGAACATCGGACGCACGAGTATGGCCGGGCGGCGGGGTGGACGCAGACCGCGGTTGAGCTGGTCAAGGCGCCTGGTTTTCCCCGCTACGATCGTCGGCGGTGGCTGCCCGAGCTGGAGCATCGGCTGAACCGACTGCGCAGAAAGCTAGGCAGGACCTGAGCGCCTTGCCTGGGTGCCAAACTGAGTTTGGTATCCAGGCAATCGCCCGTGGTGGGCGCATTTCAGTTGAGTGGGCACTGGTTTTGGCTGGCTTCTCTGAGCATATCTGCGGTCCAAAGGATGCTATCTTGTTGTCTGCGTCAAATCTGCAAAATCAGCGTTCTATTGCTTGGGAACTGAACATTTACGCTTAACCCATTTCTCAACAGGCCGGTCCGCGTGTTCTTGACAACGCCCCACCTGGTGATACAATGGCTGCTGAGTGACCGGGACAGGTCAACGATCCGACAACAGCCAAACCAGGGATACTCGTGTTCAAACGATGGGGGCAACTGCTGTTGCCCATCTTTCTATTGACGGCCTGTGGCCACCCTGCAACAACGCCGGCGATTCCGACGGCGGAAGTTACCCCTGTGCCAGCCACGACGACCCAAGTAGACGCTGCCACCGCGCCTGTGACCCAGCCCAGCGACGCTACATCCCCGTCCCCTTCACCTACCAAAGCGCCTCCTGCCGTTCCTGGTATGCCCATACCCACCCCCGCCGGCCCGCCCACCGACATCTACACCGTTCAGGCGGGCGACACCCTGAGCGCCATTGCCTATTATCGCTGTGGTTGTGAAGTGGAAGAACTGATGGCGCTCAACGACATCGAGGACCCGTCCGGCTTGCAGGCGGGCCAATCGCTGCAGATTCCGGTTCAGATCGACCGGGTGGGGCCGGCCCTGCATCTGCTGCCTGACAGCGAGGTGGTCTACAGTCCCTCGTACATCGGGTTTGATGTGGCCGGGTTCATCCAGGAAAAGGGCGGGTATCTGGCGACGTACACCCAGAAGGTGAGCGGCCAAGAGCGAACCGGCGCCCAGCTGGTTGAGATGATCTCTCAGGATTTCAGTGTCGGGCCCAGAGTGCTACTGGCACTGCTGGAATACCAGAGCCGATGGGTGACCAGCGCGCCAGCCACCGAGCTGGAGCAGGAGTTCCCCATGAGCCTGGGCCACGGGGGGCAAGCCGAGCTGTACTTCCAACTCAGCTGGGCAGCCAACCGGGTCAACGAGGGTTATTATGGCTACAAGCGACACGGCAGGGTAGCCTTCACCTTCGCCGACAGAAGCCGCGCGCTGACCGCCGATGGGCTGAACGCTGGCACGGTGGGCATCCAGAACGTGCTGGCGATGACCACAGACTGGGAAACCTGGCGGCAGGAAGTGGACGCGGACGGCTTCATTCGCACCTACCAGGCCCTCTTTGGCGATCCCTATGCCCGGGCGATAGAGCCGTTGGTTCCCGCCGACCTGACCCAACCGCCGCTGTCCCTCCCCTGGGAGGGAGGACATACGGGGGATCTGAGCGGCGGGCCCCATGGCGCCTGGTTTGGGGGAAGTGCCTGGGCAGCATTGGATTTCGCCCCGCCCGACGTGAGAGGCCATTGTGGCATATAGAATGAATGGGGCACGGCGGCGGCCCCGGGGTTGGTGCTGCGCGCCGGGGATGGAAAGGTCCTCATGGACCTGGACTGGGATGGGTACGAGCAGACCGGCTGGGTACTCTTTTACTTGCACTTAGTAACGGACGACGACTTGCAGCCGGACACTGTGCTGGCGCAAGGCGATCCGGTGGGCCGCCCCTCCTGTTTTGGAGGCGAAGGCAACTCCAGCCACCTGCACATTGCCCGACGCTACAACGGCGAATGGATGGCAGCCGACGGTCCGGTGCCGATGGTCCTATCAGGCTGGCGGCCTGTCAACGGCCCGGCGCCGTACGAGGGGGAACTGGTCAAGGGTGACGAGGTTCGCCAGGCGTGCGAGTGCTGGGAGGAAGACGTAAACGGCATTGTCTCAGACAACACCGTGTTGCGGTAGCATCTGGCATCTGCCCGTGCTGACCGCTGACTGCTAACCGCTTCCCTCCCCCAGCTTCTCCTGCAATTCACCGACCGACACCTTCATCTCGACCATCTTGATGAGCTGGTCCCCCAGGAATTGAGCGTAGTCTCGACGGTGGCGAAAGCCGAATCGGCGGTAGAATGCGTGTGCGCTGACGTTGTTCGCCTCCACCGAGGCAAGGCAAAGGCTCACGCCGGTAATGGCCATGGCCGCCGCGCCGGCAGACAGGAAGGCGCGCCCAATACCGTGGCGTTGATGGTCTGGATGGACGTAGATGCGTACCAGCTCCCCTTGCGAGTCGGAGCGACGCAGGAAATGGGCATAGCCCACTATCTCCTGGTCCAGAGCAGCCACGTAGAACCAGGCCCGGTCGCCTTCGATCGCCTCCTGCAGCCCCTCGGGAGTATAGACGCGCTCTATGAACTGACGGCGGTTGTGTGACGCTATGATACGCGCGTAGGTCAGGTCCCACGTGCGGTGGGCCACATCGGCGATTCCGGCCACGTCGTCAAGTGTAGCCGGTCGTATCGCGTAATCCATCATTCACCACCCAACGGTCACCCTGGGCCGGTTTTGGGGTTGCTGGAGTATAACAGCCCAGGATATCTCCCGCAACTGGAATCGAGGGTTGAGCCCGGTTGGTACACCTCTTATTGGCCAGAGCCTCGACCCCGGATTGCTCCTCTGGATGCATCTGACAGCTTTCCCTGGCGTTGACAAAAGGTGTGCCTTGCGGTATAGTGGCTGGTGAATCATTCCCAACATTAGCAGACCAGGAGACATCCGTGCTTGGCAGGAACACCAAGAGACCACCTATTGAGAAGATCGAGACCGTAATTGGCCCCAACACCAACTTTGATGGCCACCTGAAATGTGACGGTAGCGTGCGCATTGACGGCATATGTGAGGGTGGCGTCATTGAGACGGTGGGCAACCTGATTGTGGGTCCTGACGCCATGGTGGCCGCCGACCTGGTGGCCCGCAATGTATCCGTCAGCGGCGCCGTCACCGGCAAGATTCACGCCAGCGGGCGGCTGGAGATCCTGAGCACGGGGCGTGTATGGGGCGATGTGGAAGTGGGCTCATTCCTGCTGGACGAGGAGGGATACTTCCGCGGCCAGATGGTGATGGAAGATGAACCGGCAAAGCCGCCTCAATTGGCCTCATCGGCCGCGAAACGTGACTCCACCGGAAAGCCCCCGACACCGTAAACATCACCCTTGACGGGCCAGGCGCCTCAGACCCCCGGTTCGGCCGAGCAGATGGCCTGGCGGCCACTCGGGCTGGGCCTGGAGACCTCCATCAGCCAGCGCTTGGTGCCTCTATCGTTCATCACCCAGACCTTGAAGGAGACGACCTGTGACCATTCAATCTGTCCTGGAATTCGCTGACAATCAACGCGGTGACAATCTGAACGCTCTCATTGAGTTCCTGCGCATTCCCAGCATCAGCACACTGCCTCAGCATCAGCCCGACATCGAACGAGCAGCCAACTGGTTGGCTGACCGAATGCGATCCATCGGGCTCGACCGGGTTCATCTTATCCCCACGGCCGGCCATCCGGTCGTCTACGGGGAATGGGCGGAGGCCGGGCCACAGGCTCCCACGATGCTTGTCTACGGCCACTACGACGTGCAGCCTGTAGACCCTGAGGATGAGTGGATCTCCCCCCCCTTTGAGCCAACGGTACGAGATGGCAACCTGTACGCGCGCGGCACTTCCGATGACAAGGGTCAGCTCTTTGCCCAGGTGGCGGCCGCTGAGGCTTTCTTGCGGGCTGAAGGTGCCCTGCCCGTCAATCTCAAGTTCTTTGTCGAAGGACAGGAGGAGAGCGGCGGTGACCTGGGACCAGTCATCGAACAGCATTCGGCTCTGCTGGCCTGCGACGCGGTGGTCATATCCGACGACT
Organism: Anaerolineae bacterium; assembly: GCA_030597485.1. GTDB lineage: Bacteria > Chloroflexota > Anaerolineae > 4572-78 > NAK82 > JAUVRU01. The sequence goes on along the minus strand of JAUVRU010000015.1, from coordinate 2,327 downwards.
GCTTTCTGAACGCGCAAACGCCTAAGATCGCCACTGGTGTGCGGGGATGTGCCTATATGGAGGTGGAGATTCAAGGTCCTCGCCAGGACCTTCACTCCGGCGGCTACGGCGGTGTGGCCCACAATCCGCTGCAGGTGGCGGTGGAGATGCTGGCCGCCCTGCACGACGAGCAAGGACGAGTAGCGATCCCCGGATTCTACGACAGCGTGCTCCCCCTGCCCGAAGATGAACGTGAAGCGTGGGGCCGCATTCCCTTCGACCAGGAGAAGTTCCGCCAGCAGGAGGTGGGAGCTCCGGCTCTGTGGTCGGGTGAGCAGGGATACTCCATCCGTGAACGCATCGGCGCCCGTCCCACCCTCGATATTCACGGCATACGGGGCGGGTTCACCGGTGATGGTCAGAAGACGGTCATCCCGGCCAACGTGGTGATCAAGGTGAGCATGCGGCTGGTGCCTGATCAGGACCCCGGGGAGATTGCCCGTCTCTTCGAACAGCGAATCCGTCAGCTGGCACCGCCGACCGTCCAGATCCAGGTGCGTACCCTGTCGCGCGCCTACCCGGCGGTTGTTGATCATTCGGCGCCGGCTATCCAGGCAGCCGTGGCGGCATATCGCCAGGGATTTGGTATGGAGCCCGTGTTCGTGCGCGGGGGCGGCTCTCTGCCGGTGGTGGCCAATTTCATCCGGCTGCTGCAGGTTCCGGTAGTGATGATGGGGTTCGGGCTACCCGATGACAACCTGCATTCGCCCAACGAAAAGTTCAATCTGGATCACTTTTATGGCGGTATCAACACGTCGATTCACTTCATGAACAATATGGCTTCGTTATGAGTCGCTGCCTGCCGTCTGTTGGCCAATCACGCTTTGCAGAAAGGCTGGGCGCCGAGAACGATGCAATGGTCAATCTGATCATTCTTGCGGTTGTGTCTGGGGAACATGCTTCTTTCAGTAGAGTCATTACATAGAAGGGAACGCAGAGCACAATGACGGAATCTTGGGCTGAACAGGAAAGCTACGACGACCAATATGACGATGATGATTACATCCACGACGATGACCACGAACAAGATGGCGAGTATCCTCGTCAGCCACGAGAGCCTATCTGGTTCATCCTCGGCGGGGTTGGCGTCTTGCTCATCATATGCTGCTGTGGCACGCTCTCCGGTGTATTACTGTCCAGATTGCTGATGTCTGGCACCGGCTCGTCCGGGGTCGCCCAAGCTACGGCAACCCGCCCTTGGGTTACTGCTACACCGATGCCTACATCGGGATCTCCCGATGTGCCAACGCCGACTTACACACTCCTTCCCCCACTACCCACCGATACGCCGGTGCCGGCTCCACCCACCGATACGCCAGCGCCGGCTACCCCTACGGACACCCCGGTGCCGCCGCCACCTACCGATACGCCGGTGCCGCCGCCGCCTGCCGATACCCCGGTGCCACCTCCGCCCACCGAGCCGCCGCCCACCGAACCGCCAGCCCCCGCGGAGCCTGTGGCCGGCGCCCACGGTGTGATCGGAAAAATCACGTTCCGCGACGGGCGAGACACCTATGCCGTCGGAGAGAAGATCTTTGTCAAGATCGAAGCCAAGAACACCGGCGCTGGACTCTTACAATTCGGTATCCTGGGCCTGACCACCAGCACCGGGGTTTTTCACACCAGCTGGACCAGCGGCGACATCGGCGCCCTTGAGACCTTCCAATGCGAAGATGGACTGGCCTTTTCTACGCCCGGCACTCACAAGATTTGGCTCTCGATGTGTTTCTCCCCTGAGAATGTCTGTCAGGGGGCCGATGGCGATTGGGAGCGTTTTGAGCCGGGTCTGGACGTGATTATTCAGTAGCCTGGCCACCTGACACTCTGGCTATGTGGTCCTGACAGGACGCAGACAAACGCAGATGCACGCTGGTTTTCGCTGGCTTTCCTGAATGATTTGATTGGACCCGCAAGACGCCTGGGCCTACAACAATCGCGGACATGTCTACAGCGACAAGGGGAACAAGCAGCAAGCCTGGCCGACTTCGAGATGTGTCTGGCTTTGGGAGTGACCGGCACGAGGACAGATGCTGGAAAAATGATCGGCACGCTGCTGCAGCCGGTCCCGTAGGTCACGCTTCCAGCGTGACAGCCTTGCAGCGCGGCATCCCTCCGTCACCCTGAAAGGGTGACCTACCCGAACGACGGCACGCTGCAGTAGCTGGTCCCGTAGGTCACGCTTCCAGCGTGACAGCCTTGCAGCGTGGCATCCCTCCGTCACCCTGAAATGGTGACCTACCCGAACGACGGCACGCTGCAGCCGGTCCCGTAGGCCACGCCTCCAGCGT
>JAUVRU010000104.1 GCA_030597485.1 Anaerolineae bacterium | reverse complement strand
GAGGATCTGGCATCCTAAGACCTTCGAAGAGGCCAATGCCAAGCTCAAGAGGGACTTCGGCAAAGACTGGGATGAGATGTTCCCACTGGACAAGTACTATCAGGATACTCACCTGAATCTCTTCCCCAAGCGAATCGTGCATGCCGAGAACCTGGGCGGCGATATCGCCAGGGCTGAGAGCGGCCGGTACTACATCGGCTGCTTCCTGCAGAAAGGTATGGAAATCGCATCCATGTGGGGGCGCTTTGTCGCCTTCAAGGAGGGCAGTTAAGCAATGAAGCCAGCTGCTTTCGACTACTATGCGCCATCCACCACAGAGGAGGCTCTGGCCTACCTGGACCAGTTCGGCTACGATGCCAAACCGCTGGCTGGTGGACAGAGCTTGATCCCTACCATGAATTTTCGGCTGGCGCAGCCGTCGGTACTGGTGGATCTGAACCCCATCGTTGATCTCTCCTACATCCGTCCCCACGAAGACGGCGGGTTGCTGCTGGGGGCAATGACCCGTGCCAGCCAGGTGGAGCGTGACCCCCTGGTGGCTGAGCGGGCTCCCTTGGTGCACGAGACGATGCCCAGCATTGCCCACCCTCAGATCCGCAATCGGAGCACAATGGGGGGCACGATGGCTCACGCTGACCCGGCAGCCGAGCTGCCGGCGGTGGCCATCGCGCTGAACGCGCAGTTCCGGATTCGGGGGCAGGCCGGTGACCGCTGGGTTTCGGTCGACGAGTTCTTCCTGGGGATGTTCATGACGGTCATAGAACCCAGCGAGCTCTTGGTGGAAGTCAGGCTGCCCCCTATGCCACCACGCAGCGGATGGTGCTTCCGAGAGATAGCTCGGCGTCACGGAGACTACGCACTGGTGGGCGTGGCTGCTATGGTGACTCTGGATGGTGGGAATCAATGTGATCAGGCCCGGCTGGTGTTCCTCAGCGTCGAGGATAGACCGGTGCCGGCACGCCGGGCGGCCGAGATGCTTCAGGGGCAGACACCCACCGCCGAGGCCATCCAGGCGGCCGCTGAGACTGCCGCCACTGAGGACATTGACCCTGGCAGCGACATCCATGCCTCAGCCAGCTATCGCCGTCAGCTGGCCAAGGTGCTGGCACGACAGGCTCTGACACAGGCTTTCGCTCGGGCCAGGGGCGTGGCTTGACACCAGCGGGGAAGGAGACCGAGGTGAGCAATCTCAAGACCATTACCGTCACCGTCAATGGCAAACACTACACACGCGATGTCGAACCCCGGCTGCTGTTGAGTGACTTCATACGTCACCATCTTGGCCTAACGGGTACGCACGTTGGCTGCGAGCACGGCGTATGTGGCACGTGCACTGTCTTGTTCGATGGTGAGTCGGTTCGTTCCTGCCTGATGTTTGCTGTTCAATCTGATGGGCACGAGGTAACGACTGTGGAAAGCCTGGGCGACATAGACAACCTGCATCCCCTTCAAGAGGCGTTCATGGAGGCGCATGCGGTGCAATGTGGGTTCTGCACCTCCGGGTTCTTGATGTCGCTGATACCTTTCCTGGAAGAGAACCCCGACCCTACCGAAGAGGAAATCCGGGATGCGCTTGCTGGCAACCTGTGCCGTTGCACTGGCTACCAACACATCGTGGATGCGGTCAAGCTGGCGGCCGAGAACATGGCCGTCCAGTCGTAGGTTCACCGCCGAGCGTCCCGAGTTCGCGGAGATTCAGTAAGGCCTTCTCCCTGGCCTTCCGCCACGCGGGCCAGGGGACGGGCTGCAGTGAGAAAACGCTGTTTTCCAGGCGAGTGGGCAGACGTGAAACGAAAAGTGGGCTGCGGTGTTATAGCATTAGGAGTGAAACCGTGACGAAGAAGTACTTGGGGCAGCGGATAACGCGGAACGAAGACCCTCGCATGCTGACCGGGCAGGCTCTGTTTGTGGACGACGTGGAAATACCTGGAATGCTCCACGCGGCTTTTCTGCGCAGCGACTATGCCCACGCTCGCATACTCAGTATTGACGTGTCTGCGGCTTGCAACCGACCCGGCGTTGTGGCTGTGTACACCGCTGAGGATATGGGAGACTTCTGGAAGCCGGGTCCCCTGCTGGTCCCCGCCCCCAGGGGCATCGAAGGTGCGTTCTTTCACGCCCGAACCCAGATCCCAATGGCCAGGGACAAGGTCCGACACGTTGGGGAGCCGATGGCCGTCGTGATTGGTGAGAGCCGCTACCTGGCTGAAGATGCCCTGGCGGACATTGTGGTTGACCTTGAACCGCTGGAGGCAGTGGCGGATTTGGAACGGGCCCTGGACCCAGATGCGCCCCTCGTCCACGACGACATGGAGTCTAACCTGGGGTCCTTTGTCCCCCAGCGCAAGGGCGACTATGAGGCCGCCCGGGAGCAGGCTGACCTGGTGATCCAGCGCCGCATCGTCATCGATCGAGGTGCGGCGGCAGCGATGGAGAACCGGGTACTCGTGGCGCATTGGGATGCCAAGAGCCAGGAGATGACCATCTGGGATACGACCCAGGCGCCCATCCCCCTGCGCAACGGCCTGGCGGGCATGCTGGGCCTGGCAGAGCATCAGGTGCGGGTGATTGCCCCCTTTATCGGTGGTGCCTTCGGTCCCAAGATCATGATGTTCCAGCCGGAGGAGGTGCTTCTTCCGTGGGCGACGATGAAACTCAACCGGCCCATCAAGTGGATTGAAGACCGAAGAGAGAACTTCGTGGCCACCACGCAGGAGCGGGGGCAGATACATGACGCCGAGAGTGCCCTCACCAAAGACGGGCACATTCTCGGGGTAAAGGACGTGTTCCTGCACGATAGCGGTGCCTATGATCCTTATGGCCTCACCGTTCCTCTTAACTCTCAAAACCACGTGATGGGGTGCTACGATATCCCCAGTTACTACAGTGAATTGAAGATGGTGTTCACCAACAAGATGATCGTGACCCCAGTGCGGGGGGCGGGGCGGCCGCAGGGAATCTTTGTGATAGAGCGCCTGTTGGACATCGCTGCCAAAGAGCTGGACATAGATCGGGCCGAACTCCGCCGTCGAAACAACTTGCAGCCGGATGCCTTCCCCCACAACCACAAGATCATCGATCAGGCCTTTGCCGAGTTCGTTATCGACAGCGGCAACTACCCGGCAACCCTGGCCAGAGCGCTGGACATGATCGAGTATGAGAAGTTCATCAAGGAGGAGCAGCCTGCTTTGCGGGCCGAGGGCCGGCACGTGGGCATCGGTGTGGTTGCCTTCATTGAGACCACCGGAGTGGGGCCCTATGAGGGAGCCCGTGTCACCATCGAGGCCAGTGGCAAGGTGAGCGTGGCCACCGGTGTCGGCACGCAAGGGCAGGGTCACTTCACCGCTTTTGCCCAGATCGTGGCTGATCAATTGGGGGTGGACGTGCGCGATGTACATGTTGTGACCGGCGATACCGCTCACTTCCACTGGGGGACCGGTACCTTCGCCAGCCGGGGCGCCGTGGTGGCCGCCAATGCCATCAACGCCGCGGCCAAAGGGGTGCGGGTCAAGGTGCTGAAACTGGCCAGCAAGGTGCTGGGGGCACCGGAGGAGGAGCTGGAGCTGGCGGACGGCATGGTGCGCGTGGCCGACATTCCTGATCAGTCTATCGGGCTGGGCGAACTGGCAGTGCTGGCCAACCCGATGAGAGGCGCGGTCGAGCCGGGCAGCGAGCCCGGTTTGGAGGCCACCGACTACTTTGGACCTCAGTACGGAGCTACTGCCAACGGGACGCACGCTATGATCTTGGAGGTAGACGTGGAAACGATGATGGTGGAGATCAAGCGCTACGTGGTTGTCGAGGACTGTGGCACCATCATCAACCCGTTGATCCTGGAGGGACAGGTTCACGGCGGTGTGTCGCTGGGTATCGGCAATTCCTACTATGAACAGCTTGTCTACGACGACAACGGGCAGCTGCTCAATGGCTCCTTCATGGACTATCTCATACCCAGGTCAACGGACATGCCACCCCGCATTGAGATAGGGCACGAGGTGACACCCTCCCCGCTCAACCCGTTGGGCACCAAGGGTGCCGGGGAGGCAGGGGCGATCCCGGTTCCGTCCCTTTTCGCCCAAGCGGTCGAGGATGCTCTGTACGACTACGACTTGGAAGTCCTGGAGATGCCACTCAGCCCCAACCGCCTGTTTGAACTGTGCTACCAGAAGGGATCGTAGGGCCGCGGTTCGGGTTTTGGCGCTGTCAGTTTATTGCCTGATTGGGCAAGGAGAGACGTGAATATGGAGATCGCTGGTGAGTATGTGTTTCACGGGCCGCGCGAAGAAGTCTGGGATCTGGTGAGAGACCCGGACGTGCTGTCCACCGCCCTACCTGGCGCGCAGAAGTTGGAGAAGGTAAGCGACCAGGAATATGTGGGAGACATGAACATTCGGGTGGGGCCAGTTTCGGGCCTGTTTTCTGGCAAGTTGCTGGTTTCGAATGAGGTGCCACCGGAGAGCTATACTCTGACGGTGGACGGCAAAGGTGGCCCTGGCTTCGTCAAGGGCACCGGCGACGTTCAGCTGGTGGATCAGGGGGATGGCACCACATTGATGAAGTACGAGGGCGATATGCAGATTGGTGGCACGCTGGCCAGTGTCGGGCAACGGATGCTGGACACGGTGAGCAGGAGTCTGATCCGCCAGGGGCTGGAAACGCTGGACAAAGCGCTCCAGGAAAGGGTCGCGGCCAGGTCTGAAGGACGTGAGGCGAAAGTCGAGGCCCCCACTGAGACCGAATTTGCGGCGGCGGTGGCCAAGGATATGGCGGGCGAAGCGCTTTCATCCCGGTGGCTCTGGATTGCCGTTGTCGTCGTCATCGCCATCGTGAGAGGGGCGGTGATCTTGACTAGTGGACGTGGGGGTTAATCGAGTAATGAGTCAACGGGACACTTGCTGCCTGATTGACCCATTAGCTTGTTGCCTGGAAGCCAGAGTCGAGTGATTGTAGCACCCCGGTAGCATTTTGCGCGGACTAATCCGGGGAGTTGACAACCTAGTACTGGTCCTGTACCATTGACGGAGGGGAACGGAGGTTCACCGCTGCAGAGGCAGCAAGGCTCAGATCGCGGATAGTTGTATGTGTGCGCCGGTCCCAAAAAAAGGAAAGGAAAGGAGTAGGACAATGAGCAAGAAGTTCAGTCTGCTGTTCGTGGCACTGATGGTGGCAAGCCTGCTTGTGGCGGCTTGCCAACCTCAGGTCGTCGAGAGGGGGGTTGTTGTAACCGTCGAGGTCGAAAAGGAGGTCATCAAGACTGTCGAGGTTGAGGTTGAGGTCGAGGTCGAAACAGAGGTTAGGGGAGGGGCTACTCTGGCGATCGAGCATTTCAGCATAATTGAAGGGACGACTTGGTCTGGAGCCCACGATCGCGCGGGAGAGCGAATCGCCGAAAAATATCCAGAGGTCGAATACGTCTACAGAGAGGAAGTAGGACCAGATCTCACAGTTCCCTACGCTGAAGAGTTGATTGCTGAAGGTGCCGATATCGTCGTGGGAAACGCAGAGTTCATGGGGCTGCCCTTGAAGGACATAGCCGATAAATACCCGGATGTCTATCTGGCATCCGTCATAGCCAGCGATCTGACCACGAAGGACAACTTCATAAGATTCTTTCCCAGGCAGTATCAGGCGCTGTATCTGGAAGGGCTCATCGCTGGGGCGTTGACCGAGACAGGCAACATAGGGATTGTCTCGGCATTCCCGTCTGTTCAGGTCATCAGGCGGCAGAACGGCTTTTTCCTCGGGGTGAAGACTGCAGCAGAGTTGCTTGACAAAGACATCACGGTGTACGTGAAGTATGTCGGCGACTGGTACCTGCCCACGGAAGAGCGAGATATCGCCAAGACCTTGATAACTCAGTACGACGTTGATGTCTTGACCCAACAGACCGATTCCGGGTCCCCCCTGGACGTCGCCCAAGAAGAGGGCATTTGGTTCGTGGGGAAGGACATGGACATAGTGGGGTATTACGGCTGGTCGAGCACGGAGACCGTGGCCGTGTCGTTCGACACGCGTTGGGAAGTCATCTACGAGAGGATGGTCAAGGATTGGTTGGCTGGCGACAGAAGTCCAGAAACCGTACTGTACCTGGGCATGGACGACAGCATGATTCTGGCTGATGGCACTGAGGTCCCAACCGTTGATATAATGAACGACAACAAGGTGGGCATTGACGCCATCAGCCCACAGGCACGACCGTTGATTCCGGATGAGATTGTAGAACTCGTTGAGACAAGAAGAGATCAGATGATCAAAGGAGTGTGGGATCCGTTCTTCGAGCACGAGTTCGCGAGCAACGGTACTGGCCTGGAGCTGGAGGGTTTGCCGATTCCACCTGCGGGAACAGTGGTCAAGCAGGCTAATGATACGGTGTCGGACGAGTGGCTGCTTGCCGAGTTCAACTTCGACCTGGAAGGCATGGAGATACTGGAGTGAAACAGAGTTCGGTGGTCTGCTTCGAAGTTGTTGATGTATAACAATCTCTAGAAGCCACAAGGCGTGAGGCTCCCATTCTTCAGGGGAACACTCCCAAAAAGAGGGAGCCTCATTTCTATTATGCAGTATTTTGGTGGCTGAAATGCGGACCTTGGCTCTGATGGTAGAACTTTCTTAATTGAGGAAATCCCAGGAGGCGAGACAAGTGCAAGAGGGGCTCCTAGAAGGGATAACACGCGGAGCGACGGTCCTAGAGACGAAGGGAATCACGAAGAGATTCCCGGGGGTCGGCGAGAATGATCACATAGAGTTCGAAAGGAAAGCGGGCGAGATTCACGCAATCCTCGGGGAGAACGGCGCCGGGAAAACCACCTTGATGAATATCCTGTTCGGGCTACTGCAACCCGACGAAGGCGAGATCTACATCGGCGGGGAGAGGGTCAAATTCAGATCACCTCTGGACGCCATCGATCTGGGCATAGGGATGGTTCATCAACACCGCAAACTGGTGTCTTCTCACACGGTGATCGAGAACATAATCCTGGGGCATCCG
>JAUVRU010000051.1 GCA_030597485.1 Anaerolineae bacterium | reverse complement strand
CAACTCCACGGGATTGGGCAGGCCCTTCGGCGTGCCGATCTTCTCCAACTCGCCTTTGACCAGCGCTTTCGCGCCACCCGGACAGAAGAACATATGCACCTCATAATCGAGGGCCATGCCCGACGAAGCGAAGATCAGCGCTGGCATCACGCTGCTGGCAGCGTCTTGGTTACAAACTACAATCATTGTTTCGCTCATAAGATTCTCTCCTTTCTTGGGTTGGGTTTGTCGATTCCATCAGTCGGCGCTGGCCGCAGCCGCCAATTCAGCTGCAGGCACAGGCTTCAGCGCCTGAACATACAATGCTACAGTCCGATAAAACGCATGGGCAAACTTGGTGAAGGGGGCCAATAGAAGCAGGTCCGCCACCACGGCAACGTGGAAGAGCAGCATCCAATAGCCCCACACAGGGGCCTGTGGCAGGTAGATCGCAATCTCCAACGCAAACCCGCTGACCGTTGAGATCCAAAGCAGGACCAGGAAGAGCCAATCCGATAGAAACGAATGAGTGGATGGCTCGTCCGCTTTTCGAAGGCGTCTAACGATGGCGACGGATGTCCCATAGAGCAGGAACAGGCCGGCGACGGTGCCCAGCAGCCGCACCGGATACCAGATAGGGACCCAGGTTCCGGTTGCCTTGACGCCCACAATATCCAGGATCCAGTCCAGACCCGTCGCTGCAAACAAGCCCAAGAAGCCCCACATCATCGAAGCATGGATGAACCACTTCTGCAAATACCAGGATGGTCTTTCTTCCTCCGTTTCACACTCCTGTCGGTAACGTGTCTGGCCCAACACCTCAACCGCGATCGTCTCCCACAACGCTCCCAGCCAATTGTGGCGGACGCCATCTCTTGACAGGCCATTCGCTCGTCCTACCTGAATGGCCATGTTGACTGCTCCCAAAATGCCAGCCAGGGCGACAATCACGAACCCGGCAATACCCAGATCGTGAATCACGTGAGCCGGGATGAATTCAAACAATCTCAAAGAATCCGTTGGCATTGAACCGTGAGAAGTGTACATGAACAAGGCCGTAAGAGCCGCCAGCAGCACTAGGAAAATCACGCTCAAGACCGGCGACGTGTATAGCACTTTTGCCAGACCCAGACGATCATAGCTGGCGATCGCATAGCGCCGGGCAGCAGCCATAAACTCGCCAGGGTCGGCCTCCCGTGGACAGGTTGCAGTGCACTCACCACAGTAGTAACATGTCCACAACTCTTTGCTGCCCAGTAGCTCTTTCCAAACCCCAAGCTGGGCTAAGCGGATCACGCGACGGGGAAAGGTCTCGTCTTCTGTGGAGAGTGGACAGACTGCTGTACAGTTGCCACAGTTGAAGCACGCCGCGATGTCCGCCGCTCCGTACTTCTGGATTTCCAGCAACAAATCGGGGTCGGCCCGATAGCTCACCGCTTCACCTCCTCTGAGAGGGCATACAGATAATACTCGTAATCCTCATTCAGCCCCTCCTCGATCACCAGGCCATACTTTTTCATGGCCGTCACCTGCCACAGAACCTCGGCGGACGGCAAACCCGTGGCCTCGGCCAGTTGCGGTACCGTGCGCGGGCCGGCCTTCATGGCTCCTCGAAGCGTCTTACGCACGTTTTGCTGTTCTTTGAGCAGGGCCTGAGCCTGTTTCACCTGGTCGCTATGCTGCTTGCGCAAGGCGGCCAGCATTTCCGTTTGCTTTTTGGCTTCGTCTCTTTCCTTCGCAGTCATACCACGCCCTCCAGGGCAGGGATTTCCGCCGTCAGCGCGTCTACCATGGCTTCGTAGTCATCCAGCCGCCAGCCCTGCACGTCAATCGCCCGATTGGGGCAGGCACTGACGCACACGCCGCATCCGTTGCAGTTGGCCGGGGTGACGACAGCCCGCTGCACCTCCCGCCCGCTCACGGAGAAGGTCTCCAGATGGATGGCATCCTCCTGCGGGCAGACTCGCACGCACTCCCCAGTACCCTGACAGCGCTCGGGGTCCACTTGAGCCACGTAGGGTTCCAGTTCGACTCGTCCCTGACTGAGCAAACCCTCCACCTTGGAAGCCGCCGCTCCGGCCGCGGCGCAGCTTTCTTGGATGTTCATCGGTCCCTGCGCTGCGCCGGCCAGGACGATACCCGTCACTGCAGTCTCCACCGGGCGCAGCTTGGGGTGCACTTCCAGCAAGAAGCGGTCGTGCCCCGGTGAGATCTTGAACACTACCACCAAATCATCCACTGGGCTGGGCATCACCCCCACCGCCAGCACCACCAGGTCCACCGGCAGCTCGATCTCCTCACCCCAGGTAAGGTGGTCTTTCACTCTGCCCAGCCGAGGCTGCTGGTCCCCCTTTTGCGCCTTCACCCCCTCGGGGGTCTCCTCCGCGACGTAGCGCAAGAAGGTGATCCGGTTCTCCGATGCCTGCAAGTAGTAATCTTCGTGGCCGCGGCCGTAAGTGCGGATGTCTTCGTAGACGTCAAAGATGTTGACATCCGGGAAATACTCGCGGATCTGATTGGCCGCGCTCAACGTGGCCGTGCAGCACACCCGCGAGCAGTAATCGTTGACGTTCCCGTCCGGCTGCGGCTTGTGCACGCCCTCGATCTGGCGGCTGCCCACGCAGTGGATCATGGCCAGATTACGGATGGGATGCCCATTCCATTCCAGCCGACCTCCGGTCGGGCCGTCGCTGGCCAGGATGCGCTCCAATTGGGGCAGTGTGATCACTTCGGGAAACTCGCCGTAGCCCAACTCACCCTGGGGTGGCTCATAGGGCCGGAAGCCGGTAGCCACTACCATGGCTCCCACGTTAATCTCAAACTCGTGAGGGGCATCATCCAGACGGATGCCACCGTTGTTGCTGAACTCCAGGCATTTTTCGCAGCGGGTGCAATGTTCCCAATCAATGACCACGCCGGCTGGGGTACACTCCTCGTAGGGCCTGTAGATCGCCTTGCGAGTGGTCAGGCCATAGTCGAACTCGTCTGGCACCTCCACCGGACAGGCAGCAATGGCCTGTTCTACCGCCTCAAAGTCATCGCTCACTCCACGGGGTTGCTGCCGGATGCGGATTTGAAAATCGCCCACGTACCCTTTGGCAGCCACCACTTCCGCGCCAGTGTGGATAGTAATGTTCGGTTCGGCCAGCACTTTTTCGATCAGGCCACGCAACAAGGTGCGCGCATCTTCGTCAGTGGGGAAGACATGCTCCCATTGGGCCGTGCGCCCCCCCAGGAAATGCGTCTTTTCCACCAGGGTAACCTTCAGTCCTCGCCGGGCCATATCCAACGCAGCGCGCAAGCCGGCCACCCCGCCCCCAATCACCAGAGCATGTTTGGCCGCCTCCAGCCGCACCGGTTCCAATGGCCTCATCAAGCGAGCCTTGGCAACCCCGGCCGACATCAACCGGATGGCTTTTTCTGTGGCCTCCTCGGGACATTCGTGATGCACCCAGCTATCCTGCTCTCGCAGGCCAATGTGGTAGTACAGATAGGGATTCAGACCGGCCCGGCTCACCGCCTGCCGGAAGGTCTGCTCGTGCAGGAACATCGAGCATGCCCCCACCACTACCCGATTCACGCCCTTCTCCTTGATATCGTCGGTAATCAGCTTCTGCCCCGGATCAGAGCACATGAAAATGTAGCTGCGCGAGACCACCACATTGCCGAGTTTCCCCAGGGCTTCGGCTGTCTGCTCACAATCCACCACGTCGCCGATGTTGTCGCCACAATGGCAAACGTACACCCCGATCCTGGGTTCTTCATCCGGAGATGCGGATTGTGGTTGGACCTGGCCTTTCTCAGCCGGAACGGGTTCTCCAGTTGTATCAGGCATGCACTGTACTCCTCTTGTCCCTCATCGCGGGGGCTGCCTCGGGGACTGCTGGTTCTTGCTCCTTGTGGTTCTGCATATAGGCAGCGGCTTCCGCCGCAGCTGCGCCGGCTGTCATTATCGTGTCCACTATGTCCATTGGGCCGGCCGCTGTGCCGGTCGCGTATATGCCCGGTTGGGTCGTCACCGTGGGAGATACGTTGCAGTCCGGAATCTGGATGAAACCGGCCTCGGCCACCGGCACCCCGAATGTGGCCTGCGGGTTCCAACCGGGCAGCATCCCCACTGAGAGTACTACCAGGTCATGGGTACGCTCGGCCACGCGGGAGTTTTCGTCTATCAACTCCACCCGCACCACCGGATTCTGATTCTCGTCCTCGGTGATGCGCGCTACCTTGCCCTTGACAAATTCAATCCCCATTGTCTTGGCGTTCTGGTAGAACTGCTCGTAGCCCTTGCCAAAGGTACGGATGTCCATGTAGTAAATGGTGATGTCCGCCATAGGCAACGCACCGGAGAGCAACATAGCTTGCTTGATAGCGTACATGCAGCACACCCGCGAGCAGTAGGACACCCCCAGGGTGAGGTCCCGGGAACCGGCGCACTGGACGTAGGCGATGGAGTCGGGTTGTTTGCCGTCCGAGGGGCGCAGCACTCGCCCATAGGGGCCGGTCGGCGCCAGCAGGCGCTCCATCATTAGAGCGTCAATCACGTTGCCCAATTTCCCGGCGCCGTACTCTTTCTTGGCGTCGTAGGGTGTCACCTCGTAGCCCGTGGCCAGCACGATGGTTTTGGCTTCGATCTCCAGGTGCTCCGGCTGTTGGGTGAAATCTATGGCATCGGGCGGGCAGGCCTTTATGCATTTGCCACAATAGATGCAGTGGTCCAAGTCAATCAGGGCCGTTTGCGGTACGGCGGTCGTGAAAGGCACGTAGATCACCCGGTGCGAAGTGCGGCCAAACTCGTTTTCGTCGTCCGGCAGGTCAATCGGGCAGACCAGTTCACAGGAACGGCAGCCGGTACAATCCTCTTCCTGCACGTAGCGGGGTTTCCTAAGAACCTGGGCCACAAAGCCGTTCTTATTGCTGGCCACCGATTCCACCTCGCTGTAGGTCAGCAGGGGGATATTGTCATGATGGGCCACAGCCGCCATTTTGGGGGTGGTGATACAACTACAGCAATCCAGGGTGGGGAAGACTTTGCTCAAGCCGATCATCTTGCCCCCAATGCTGGGATCCCTTTCCACCAAGGCCACCTGATAGCCCTGGTCTGCCAGGTCCAGGGAGGCCTGCATCCCGGCAATGCCACCCCCCACGACCAGGGTATCCACGTCAAGTCTGTTGTCTGACATCGTTTGCTCCTTGCACCTCCTCAGCCCGGTTCCGCCTGAGCTTCCCGCGCAGGGGGCAGACTGCTCGGCACTAACCCAATTTCGTCGAGCACTTCGTTCATCTGGCGAATCTCTTTGAGGAATGGGCGGACGCACACTGTGCAAATGGCCGCCAAGCGCAGCCGCTGAGTGTCAAGTCCACGTTCTTTCATCCGCTCGTAAGTGCGATTGATGATCTCCGCCGTCTTCTCAGGCGCACCTTTGTAGGGGCTATCGGTGCCGCTGTACATCACAATGATACCGTCAACGCCGCGCTCGAAGGCCCGCCAGTAGAAGCTCTCCGGGAACATCGCTGCGCTCATCACCGGCAGGATGTAGGTATCCGGCGCATACTCCAGCTGCGACTGCCCCGCGGCGTCCGCCCCTCGGTAACCGCCCGACAGGGTTGCCAGAATCAGGATTTTCGGTGCCCTGGTTTGCGCGTTCGTCTTCATGGGCAACTGTCCTTACCCCTCTATTTCTTGCGCCGGATGAAAAGGCGCTCGTAGCCAGAAGTGGGCAGAACCCCAAGGAACTCGTGCCCAACCTTTTTGCACCAGCGAGGCATATCGTCCTTCGTACTGGCGTCACCCGACCAGATTTCCAGCACCTCGTCCACTTTGACGCCGCCGATGCTCTTCTTAGCCTCCAACAGTGGGCCTGGGCACGCCATTGCCCGGGCGTCTACAACTTTCGCCACTTGGATAGTGGCTAGGTCGACGGTAGACATAGCATAATCCTCCTAACTTGGTTTGGACCGGAATAGGGTTTGACTCTGATATCGTTCGCCTCTCTTGGTCAGATCATCTTTGTTGTCCTTGAAGCAACATCCGACAACGGTCCACAAGGTCGTTTCGCTCAATTCGATAGTAGACCGTCTGTCCTTCCCTGCGGGAAGTAACGATGCCCTTGTCCTTCATCAGACGAAGATGCTGAGACGTGTTTTGCAGGGAGCTATCAACAGCGGATGCTATTTCACCCACTGACTTTTCCTTCTCTGCCTCCAGAATCCATAAGATGCACACCCGTGTGACATTGCCGAATATTCCACAAATGTTAGCTTGGGTTTGGGCTCGTTCCAAGGTTTCTTTATTCACGATTCACGTGGTCGTATCCAACAGCGAAGGTTCACCAATAAAGCGAATACTTAATTGCGGTACTACAGTAAGTATACGCCAGTATGCGGGCCTCCGTGAGTTACAGATGTCACATCTTGGTGCCCTGTTTTTCTATTGTCGTTCATAGAATCCATCTATGATTGGGCGTGCCAGCTACGGGGCGTTGGAGCCGGCTAGCGTTTTTCCCAATTCAGTCCCCGATGGGAGCGGAGACACGGCCCACTGAGAGGCAGCCAACGTGCGTTCGGGGAGAGGCACGACAGGTCAGTGGAAACACGGTCTGAAACCGTCGAGGTCCGCGGACGTCTGCAGGACCGATCGTTGATGCACTCGGACACAGAGCGTGTCTGCTATCATTCCAAACCATCCGGCTTGGCCAGGTTGGTTGTCAAAATCCACGCCAGGCACGGATCTCTCAGCATATGCGCGGCAGCTGCTCACCGCTCAGCATATCCACCACCCGCAAGCCGCCGATCCGGCTGCGCATGAGCAGTTTGCCCGGGTGATCGGCCACCACTTCGCCAATCACCGCCGCCTGCTGGCCCAAGGGATGATCACGCATGGTCGCCAGCACGGCCTCCGCTGCCTCAGGCCCGACGATAGCCAGGAACTTGCCTTCGTTGGCCACGTATAGGGGATCCAGCCCCAGAATCTCGCACGCACCTCGCACCGCTTCACCCACCGGGATGCGTGTCTCCTCCAGCCGGATACCGACGCCGGCCTGGGCGGCGATCTCATTCAAGGCGCTGGCCACACCGCCGCGCGTCGGATCGCGCAGAACGTGCACTTGCTCACCCACCTGGTCGAGAATGGAGAACACCACGTCCACCAGAGGGGCAGAATCACTTGTCAGTGCCGTCTCAAACTCCAGCCCCTCACGAACAGACATAACGGCAATACCATGATCGGCAATGGAACCATTGATCAACACCACATCGCCGGGGCGAGCGCGGGTTGCGGAGATGCACACCCCCTCCGGGATCAGTCCCAGGCCAGCCGTGTTGATGAACATCCCATCTCCACTGCCCCGCTCCACCACTTTGGTATCGCCGGTGACGATGGGCACGTCCACAGCCTGGGCGGCCGCCTGCATCGACTGCACAGCCCGCCACAGATCATCCATCGGCAACCCTTCCTCCAGGATGAAACCGGCCGACAGGCCGACAGGCCGTGCGCCGCACATAGCCAGGTCGTTCACCGTGCCGTGCACGGCCAGGGACCCGATGTCACCGCCAGGGAAGAACAGTGGGCTGATAGTGAAAGAATCGGTGGAAAAGGCCAGACGTATGCCGTTGACCTCCAATATCGCCCCATCGTGCAGGGCTTCCAGCGCGGGATTGGCAAAGGCCGGAAGAAACAGGCGCTCGATGAGCATCTGGGTCAGTCGCCCCCCACCGCCATGCGCCAGCATGACCGTCGGGTAGTCGCTGATGGGAATGGGGCACTGTGGCCCTGTGTATTCGGACATGTGGTGGCTCATCCAGCCCTCTCGTACTGATAGTAGGCGGCACAGGCACCTTCGGAGGAAACCATAGGCGCACCCAGCGGATGCTCGGGGGTACACAAAGTGCCAAACGCGCTGCACTGCGGAGGCTTCTTCAACCCCTGCAAGATCTCCCCGGCAATACAGATCGCTGATTCCTGGGCCGTGATATCAGCCACATTGAAACGCTGTTCGGCATCAAAGCGTTCCAGCTCCGACCGCAGGCGATACCCACTGTCAGGAATCACGCCGATCCCCCGCCACTGGCGGTCGCACGTTTCGAACACTTCCGCCAACAGCCGCTGGGCCGGCACGTTCCCCTCTCGGCTGACTGAACGCGTATATTGGTTCTCCACACCCCACCGGCCCTCCTCCAGCGCCCTAAGAGCCACGTAAATTCCCTGCAACAGATCCAGCGGCTCAAACCCGGTCACCACGATTGGCACCCGGTATTTCTGTGCAATCGGCTCATACTCGTGTGTGCCCATCACCGTGCAGACGTGACCGGCCGCCAGGAAGCCCTGTATTTTGCTGTTTGGTGCAGTCAGAATGGCTTCCATTGCCGGGGGTACCAGCACGTGGGCGCACAGAATGGAGAAGTTGGCCAGACCCAGCTGCCTGGCTTGACAGACAGCCATGGCATTTCCCGGCGCGGTGGTTTCAAAACCCACAGCGAAGAACACCGCCTCTCGGTCCGGGTTTTTCTGGGCCAGTTTCACCGCATCCAGTGGCGAATACACCATGCGCACGTCGCCACCATCCGCCCTGACGCTGAGCAAGTCAGTCTGCGAACCAGGAACGCGCAGCATATCCCCAAATGAGGCGAGAATCACCTCAGGACGGCGGGCGATGGCGATAGCCTTATCTATCAACTCCAGCGGAGTAACGCACACCGGACAACCGGGGCCATGCACCATGGTCACCGCTTCCGGCAGCATCCGGTCGATGCCAGATTTGATCAGGGTATGTGTCTGACCGCCACAGGTCTCCATGATTATCCACGGTCGCGTGACCAGTCGCTTAATGGCGCGCACGAATTTCTGGGCGTCTTCCTCACGGCGGTACTCGTCTACAAAGCGCATCTCAGGATGACAGCTCCTACGCTGCCAGGTCCTCCATCTGGCTCAGCATCTCGAAGACCTCCATT
>JAUVRU010000196.1 GCA_030597485.1 Anaerolineae bacterium | reverse complement strand
GGGGGATGAGTCCTCGATGATCCCCATCATCTTCTGATCCCTCATCTCCAGAGTGGCCGGCCCCAACCCGCGAGCGATAACTGCTGAGACGGCTTCCCCCGCCTCCTGCACGGTATCAAAGGCGGCCATCGTCGTCTTCACGGCCGGCGGGTTCCGCAGCAGCCGCACGCTGGCCTTGGTGGTAATGCCCAGTGTGCCCTCACTCCCGATCAGCAGCCCGGTGAAGTCATACTCGGGATAGTCCATGGCCTCTCCACCCAGCTGAACGATGCGACCATCGGCCAGCACCAGCTCCAGGCCGGTGACGAAATTGGTCGTCACACCGTACTTGAAGCAATGGGGCCCACCTGAGTTTTCGCCGATGTTACCGCCAATTGTGGTCGCCCGGCCGCTGGCCGGGTCCGGCGGGAAGAAAAGGCCAACCTTCCTGGCGTCTTCGTCCAACCTCAGGTTGATCACGCCCGGCTCGACCACGGCGCTGCGCCCGGCAGGGTCAAACTCGAGGACACGCTTCATACGTGAGAAGCCAAGGACCAGCCCGCCATTCTCGGCTACCGCTCCCCCCGACAGCCCGGTGCCCGCCCCCCGCGCCACCAGTGGCACATGGTGTTCCGCCGCCCATCGGACCACCTGGACTACCTCGTCCGCAGTATGGGGCAGGATCACCACGTCTGGGTGACCACGCCGCAAGGCGCCATCCACCTCGTAGGTGATCAGTTCAACTGGATTGGTGATGACCTGTCCGGACCCCAGCAGGCGAGCCAGTGAGTCATAGTCCTTGTCTTGGACAATCGTGGCCATGGATTTCCCTTTCCTGCAGCAGCACTTTCTATCGTGCAGTCGGATTCTCGTTTGCCAGTGCTTGGGAGCTATCCTCTTCCCGAGAACCGACGTCGTGTGACCCAGAACCGGAATATCGGTAGGACAGATCCAGCACTTCCACCACGTGCATCACCTTAGCTTTCAGCTCCGCACGCCGCACGCCGGCAATCAGCTGCATCTGACAACCAGTGTTTGACGTCACGATCAAATCGGCGCCGGTGGCGGCAATGTCGGCCATCTTGGCGTCCAGGACTTCGTTGGCCGTGTCCACCTGGGCAATATTGTAGACACCGGCGCTGCCACAACAGCGATCCGGGAATTGCAGCTCGACGTATTGCAGACCGGGAATGCCCTTGAGCAGCTCGCGCGGCTGTTTGACAACCTTCTGGCCGTGGCGAAGATGGCACGAATCTGAGTAGGTTACCCGTGCCTTGACCTCACCGCGAGGTGGCACGTGGAAGTGGTCGGCTATGAACTCAGTGACGTCTTTCACCTGTGTGGCGAACTTGCTGGCCAGTGGGGCATAAATGGGATCGTCTGCCAGGAGGTGTGGGTATTCCTTGAGCGTCAGGCCGCAGCCTCCCGCGTTGCAGATCACGGCTTCGCATTCGCCTTCCTGTGCCAGGAAGGCATCGATATTGCGGCGGGCCAGTTTCCGGGCAGTCTCCAAATCCCCCAGGTGAAGATGCGGAGCTCCGCAACAGGTTTGTGCTTGGGGCGTGCAGACCTGGTAGCCGTTGTGTTGCAGCACGCGAATGGTGGCCTGGTTCACCTGGGCCAGGAAGGCTTCCTGAATGCACCCGGCAAAGAAGAACACAGTGCCCCGTCTGGTGGCTGTCGCCGGGGCTGGTCTGCGGTAGTCCGCAAATCTGGGCACGATAGGGGGCAAGATGCCCTCCATCGCCCCGAGTGTCTTGGGAAGGAAATTCAGGGCCCGCACCAGGTGCTGAAGGCCGATGACCTGGTAGAGCCACATCAAACGAGCGATCATCTTGAGGAGTCCCAGTCTGGGCATCAACTGTTGAGTCCCCAGCCAGCGCAAGAACCGCTCTGCCAGGCCGGGCGTGCGGTTGTGTTCCACGACGACCCGCGCCATCTCCACCAGAGCGCCATACTGCACCCCGGAGGGGCAAGCTGTCTCACACGCCCGGCAAACCAGACACAACATGATGTGAGGAGCAAGAGCCTCTCGGAAGTCCTCAAGCCCGACCTTGCCCTCGGAAGCTGCTCGCATCAGCGCAACGCGCCCCCGGGGACCATCCATCTCCGTGCCGAACACCGCATAGGTAGGACATGCCTCCAGGCACAGACCACAGTGGATGCACTGCCTCACTTTGCTCTTGAAGTCCTCCGTTCTGAGCAGTTCAAGGTCTCGTATCATACCTAACTCCAGTCAAGTCGCCCATCGGCTTGGGCGCCGGGCGAGGCTGTGGGGTGGACGCGGATCCGGATGGCGCCCAAGCTCAGGTTGCCCATTATATCCTGACTGCCGAAACTCAACAAGAATCGCGACGGTGGGCGGTACGCTTGTGTTTGGTGCCGCACATTGGTATACTGTGGACGCGCCGTTAACACCACGTCAAGATGATGGCAAGTGTCGTAGCCCAGATAGGAGTTGCCTGTGGAGATCGAGGCCAAGTTTGTCGTGTCGACAGAGGAGATGTTCAACCGGCTCCAATCAGCGAGTGACTTGGCCGGTTTCTCACTTTCAGCCGGTCAGGCCAGGATACTGCACGACACCTATGTGGACACACCAGACCGGTCGATTCTGGCTGCCGGCTACGCCTGTCGCCGTCGAGAACGAGACGACGAGACGACGATGTTCACCCTCAAGGGGCTGGAGAGGACTGAGGGCGCCATTCACCGACGGGAGGAGCTGGAGGTTCTATCGCCCCAGGACCTTCCGCCATCCCAGTGGCCGGCCAGTCCGGTGCGTGATCGGGTGCTGGAACTGATTGGGGATGCCCCTCTGGTCCCCGTGTTTGATCTGCGTCAGACGAGGGTGGTGCGGCTGCTACGAGAGGGCGAGAGGTTGGTGGCCGAATTGAGCCTGGACGATGTGCATCTGGCTGTTGGTGACAATCGGCAATCCTATTTCGAGCTGGAGGTTGAGCTGGCCCCCGATGGGGCGGAAGAAGAACTGGTATCCATCGCATCCTGTCTGCAGAAAGACTGGGGACTGCAGCCCGAGTCACGGTCCAAATTTGAGCGGGCGTTGGTCTTTTTGGCGGAGAGCCTGGCTCCGGACGGGCTGTTGACAGTTGAGGAACGGGCGATCTGCACGCAATTGGCCGAGCGGGATGACCTGCATGGCCGGCGGGCGATGGCACTGCTGGCAGTGGGTGGTGGCGCTTCACAGAAATTGGCTGGAGAGCAGGCGGGAATGTCTGAGCGCAGAGTACGATACTGGCAGGCCCAGTTTTGCAGGCAGCGGCTGGTTGTCTTTCCCGACCGTGTGCTGGCCTCTGTGGGGGCGACGCCTGCTACTTCCCCACCGGCCGGAGCGACGAAGGCGTCAAGGCCCTGGCGCAGAACCGGCCGGTCGCCTCAGCCGTGGCCGATGGAACTGCTGTTCAAACACTACGAAGTGGACCGGTCCCACGCTCGGGCCGTGGCTGGCTTTGCCCTGGCATTGTTTGACCATCTGCTCCCTATCCACGGCTTGCCGCCTGAACGCCGCCGGTTGTTGGAGACCGCGGCATTGGTGCACGACATCGGTTTTGCCACCAATAGTGCACGGTCCGACATGGTGGGCTATGACATTCTGCTGGCACATCCGCCGGCAGGGCTGAGCGACCGAGAACGCCAGATGGTGGCGGCCACGACCCTGTTGCATCGCAGACTGATCACGGCCAAGACAATGGAGAAGCTGATTGCCAGATACCTGGGTACGCTGCCCGAATCAGCGCAGAGAGAAACGTTGGTTCTGGCCGCTCTCGTGCGAATGGCGGACGGCATGGATTACTCGCAGGGCAGCAGCCAATTGCATGGCATCCAGCAGAAGAAAGGCGGGGTTCAGATTGCGTTGCGCGGTCCCTTTGCGGCGGTGGATGCTGAGAAGGCACAGGAGCTAACCGATATGTGGCACCTTCTGTTCGACGTGAAGGTTCGCTTCGCCCCCACGGAGGGTGCTGGTGCAATGGTCAGGGAGCCACTGCTGCCTGTGGAAGTGACCCAGCCGGACGTCGTTGCCGAAACAGCCGAACTGCTTGAGACACCGGGGCTGGAACCGGACGACACGATGGCCGAGGCTGCTCGCAAGACCTTGCTCTTCCATTTTCAGCGAATGTTGGCGCATGAGGCGGGGACTCGAGTGGGAGAAGATGCGGAAGATCTGCACGATATGCGGGTGGCCACCCGTCGCATGCGAGCGGCCATGCCGGTCTTCTCCGACTATCTGGATATGGAGCGGATGAGACCGTTCGTCAAGGGTATGCGACGTACTGGCCGAGCGCTGGGAGCCGTGCGAGACCTGGACGTGTTCCAGCAGAAGGCTCGCAAGTACCTGAAGGGTCGGCCCCGAGACCGTCGGAGCGAGTTGGACCCGCTGCTGCGGGTTCTGACGTCGCAACGTGAGGTGGCGCGAGAGAGGATGCTGGCCTATCTTGACAGCGAGCGCTACGCTCTGTTTGTGCAGCAGTTTGGCGAATTCCTGCAAACACCCGGGGCCGGCGCGTTAGCGGTAGACTGGCAACAGGACGGTCCTCGGCCGCATCGGTTGCGGCACACCGTGCCCATTGCTGTGTATCGCCGGATGGCAGATGTATGGGCCTACGACGAATGGATGACGGGGGCAGAGGTGCCCCTGGAGCGATACCATCAGCTGCGCATAACCAGCAAAGGGTTGCGCTACACCCTGGAGTACTTCCGAGAGGTGTTGGGGCCGGAGGCAGAAATCCTGATAGAGGAAGTCAAGGCGCTGCAGGACAACCTGGGGGACCTTCAAGATGCAGTGGTGGCCTGCAATCTATTGCGCGATTTCTTGACCTGGGGGACGTGGGGGCACGTGCCCAAACAACGACCCATTTCGGAAGCGCTTGTGATCGCTCCCGGTGTCGCGACCTACCTGGCCAACCGGCAGATGGAACTCCAGCGCCTGTTAGGGGAGTTTCCGTCCGTCTGGAGAGGATTCCACGGCTCTCGGTTCAAGCAACTGCTGATGCAGGCGGTGGCGGTGCTATAAGGAAAACGGCGCCAGCTGAGGGGGAATCAGGCTGCTCGTGGCCTTTTCCCGACCGTGGGAATCGTTGCCTGCGTCGAGGATCACCGTTCCACATCGGTGATCCCTATTCCTCGCCATTCCAGCTTCCACGGTGTGCAATCAGCCATTCCTGCGAGTTCAGCGGTGTCTGGTCGTCCTGGGGGCGCGTGTGTTCATAGCTGCCATTGGGCAACAAGCGCCGCGCCTTCACTGTGTCCTTGAGGTGAACTCCGAGGATGTCGCGGCGCAACGCCTGGCGCAGGTGCG
>JAUVRU010000517.1 GCA_030597485.1 Anaerolineae bacterium | reverse complement strand
TCAGATTGGATTCCGTTGCCACCGGCCTGGCATGGGATCTCTGGCCCCATGACCCCTTCGGAGGGGCCAGGATGAACGCGATCGGTCGCCGCACGTTCGATTACGTCAATAGTACTATAGCACCCCTTTACATCATTGACAATCTGTGATATTATTATGTAAGCACCAGATTCTCCGTGTTGTGAACCCGTGATGGGAGGGCAGGGGAGGCGTGGGCTTTCGATCATGCCACAGCGGCGCCACAAGGCTTCTGGTACTCTATTCATTCGGACGAAGTTGCTTTTTTTGATTCTTCAGGTGTTCACGTTGCCACGGAAAGGACCGGAAGCCCCGACTGTCAGTTGATGTGAGTCCTACTGAACTCCCGCCACATATCCGTATCCTCGTGTCAGGAGGGCCGTACTATGGGGAAACATCTCGAGCACGAGCAAGGGCAGGGATTGGTGGAGTATGCCCTCATACTGGTCTTGGTGTCCATCGTGGTCATCGCCATCTTGCTGCTGTTGGGACCGGTGGTGGGTAATGTGTTCAGCAATGTGACGACCACTCTGCGCACGGCAGCCGCCGGCGGGTCCGCAACCAGCCTGACCGTCACCTCCATCACCATAGACAACTACACGTTCCAGGATATTGGGCTGGGCGGACGCGCCAACATCAACATCCACTGGTCAGCCTCCTGCCAGAATGGGCTGGGGGAGCCGGTGGGGTGCAGTGTGTCCGTGACGTGCAGCCTGGCTGGCGGCACGCCTCCCACCAGCTCAAGCTGCTTTTTCTCGTCGGGCCAGCAAGGGAGCGCAACCTCTGTCGGGGTGACGGGCGCCACCTCATCCGGCCTGACCTGGGACGGCAGCGCTCCGTCAGCGTCCGGTACCATGCCTTAGTGGCTGGCTCAAGATTTCAAGATGGACAGGCAAAGCTGGGACCTGGAGCAGACGTGGATGCCCGATGCTGCACCCCGGGGTCGGCGGTATCCGCCTTGTCCATTTAGTTGCCCATTGTCTGCATTGGGCAGCAAACAAGATCAGATCGTCGAATAACGGGAATGATGCTCATGGTGCCGCAATCTCTCTCTCCGCGCAATAGCCGCCCGGCAGCCTGGCCTGTTCTGGCCCGCCTGGCGGCTCCGTTTTTTCTGGCTGGCCTGGTGCTGGTGGCCTGGCTGCTGATCCTGAGCCCTCCCTGGTCCCGACCGGCCGTGGCCGCCGGGACGCGGCGTTACGTGGCCCCGGGCGCCGACTGCGGCGTCGCCAGCCCGTGTCATTCCCGAGTCCAGGAGGCGGTGAACGCCGCAGCAGCTGGCGAGGAGATACGGGTGGCGGCTGGCATCTACACTGACGTGGTAGGGGTGAGCAACCTGACCCAGACCGTATTCATCGACAAGAACCTCACCCTGCGCGGCGGCTACGTGATCACCGACTGGGAGACCAGCCGTCCCATTGACCGGCCCACCATCCTTGATCCCCAGGGACTGGGCCGGGTCATTGTGATTACCGGGCCCATCACCGTCACCATCGACGGTTTTGTGATTCGGAACGGCGTGGCGTTTACTGATACCGGGACGCTTTTGAACGGGGGCGGCGTGTACGTCAACGCTGCTGCCGTCATCCTTGAGAACACTGCGATCTACAGCAACACGGCGGGCGGAGGAGGAGGCGGTGGTGTCCACAACGATGGCGGTTCTGTGACAGTGCGGCGCAATGCCATCTACGGCAACACAGCACAATCGTTTGGGGGAGGCATCAGCAATGACCAGGGCACGTTGGTGGTGCAGAGAAGCGTCATCAGCGGCAATGCGGCTGCTTCCTCCACCGCCAGAGGCGGGGGGTTGTATAACCACCTGGGTGTGGCTTCGCTACAGAACAACCTGATCTACTTCAACACTTCGAATGGATACGGCGGTGGCCTGTCCAATAACCCTACCAGCACGCTTACCTTGCAGAACGACACTGTGTACAGCAACACGGCTGGCACCTCTGGCGGAGGGGCGCTCAATCTGGGCACGATGACCGTCACCAACGCCATCGTATGGGGAAACGACCTGGCCATCCTGGGCGACGGCATCATTGGCGTGGCCTACTCTGATGTCTACTCTTCCAGCGGCACCTACCCGGGCACGGGCAATCTTAACGTAACCCCGGGCGTGGTGGACGCGGCTGCCGGTGACTTTCACCTGACGGCCACCTCGCCGGTCAGCGATGTGGCCGATCCAGGCACGACCCTGAACGAGGACCTGGAGGGGAGAGCGCGGCCGTGGCCAGCCGGCGGTGGCTACGATATGGGCGCCTACGAGTATTATGGTCCAACCGGTGCCTGTTTCGCCCGGCTGAACGGGGGCCAGGTATACACCAGCCTGCAGGCAGCGGTGGATGCTGCCAGCGCCGGGGGCCTGGTCCAGGTGGCAGGACATTGTGTGGGCGTGCAGGCGCGAGCGGGCGTGAGCCAGACCGTGTACATCGACCAGAGCCTGACCGTGCGCGGTGGCTACACGGTCACCGACTGGATCAATCCCCGCTACGGCCCCACTATCCTGGACGCCCAGGGGCAGGGGCGGGTGGTGTATCTCACCGGGACGGGCGCCATCACGCGGGAGAAGCTGCACATCACCGAAGGACAGGGTGGAGCCGGGGCCGGGGTCTACATCGGCCCCCAGGTGAATGCCAGGCTACAGAATAACGTGATCTATCGGAACGATTCCACCGGTCTGGGAGGTGGCATATACAACGCCGGTGGCGTGGCCTGGCTGCAGTTCAACACTGTCTACAGCAACACTGCC
>JAUVRU010000186.1 GCA_030597485.1 Anaerolineae bacterium | reverse complement strand
ACGGTAGCCTGGTGCATGGATTTCTCCACACCACGACGGGTCTTGTGGATCGAGCTATCGCCCCCAAACACACTGCCCAGCCCGCTGGATTTTGCTTGGAGCATGATAATAGCGATGAGGGCAATGGAGACTATAATTTGAATGATGTTTATGTAAAATAATGGTGGCATGTCTTATTGAAACTCCCTGTGCCTGGGCCAAGATTGGCCGCTCACACACGAGCAGCGTCCATTGGAAGAGCTAATCTGGAAAACAGCTGGTTCCGTCACCTTTTGGAAACAGCAACCCAGAACGCTATCCGCTGTCTGCTACATGTGAATGGCCTGGCCCATGGCCGCGTGCGCAGCTTCCATAATGGCTTCGCTCAATGTGGGATGTGGGTGGATGGTGTGCGCTATCTCCTCCAACGTGGCCTCCAGTCGGAGCATGCCGGTTGGCCCAGCGATCAGCTCTGTGACGTGCGGGCCGATAATATGCACGCCCAGCACTTCGTTGTATTGACTGTCGGACACGATCTTGACAAATCCCTCGTAGTCATTCAATCCCAGTGCCTTGCCGTTGGCTCGGAAGGGGAATTGGCCCACCTGTACCTCGTAGCCGCTCTTCCGGGCTTCGGATTCGGATAGGCCGACGCTGGCCACCTCTGGATGAGAGTAGACACAGCGCGGCATCTTGGAGTAATTCAGCGTTTCTGTCTCATGGCCGGTGATGGCTTCGGCCGCTACCATTCCCTGGGCGCTGGCCACGTGGGCCAGTGCCAACTTGCCGGTCACGTCACCGATGGCGTAGACGCCGGGCTTATTGGTCTGCATATGCTCATCAATCCCGACAAACCCCCGGTCGGTCTCAACGCCGATGGACTCCAACCCTATCCCTTCGCTGTTGGGTGTCACGCCGATGGCGATGAGTGCCTTGTCAGCTGTCAGCGTCTCGGTCGCTCCATCCTTGGATACCGTCAGCGTTACCTGTCCGCCAGACGTGTCCACCTTGTCAACCCGAGTGCCGGTGCGAACTGCTATTTTCTGCTTCTTCAGTGCCTTTTCCAGCTCGGCGCCGATGTCCGCGTCCTCCAACGGCAGCACGGTGGGCAGCATTTCCACCAGGGTGACGTCAGCCCCGTAGGCATTCCAAACGCTAGCAAACTCCACTCCAATAGCGCCGGCGCCGACCACAATGATGCTCTCCGGAAGTTGCGTCATCTCTAACGCTTCGCGGCTGCTGATTATGAGATCGCCGTCAATCGCCACACCAGGGATGGGGCGGGGGCGCGCGCCAGTGGCGACAATGACGTTCTTGGTGGAGATCGTCTTTTCGCCTACTGTCACCTCAGTGGGGCTCTTGAGCACACCAGTGCCCTCAATGACGTCCACCTCATTCTTCTTCATCAAGAATTGGACACCCTTCACCAGCCGGCCACTTACCTGGCGACTGCGCTTCTGTGCCGCTGCGTAGTCCACGTTCAGGCTGGAGGTATCAAAGGAGAAGCCAAAGGCCTTGCCCTCCCCCAGCGTGCGGATGACCTCTGCGTTGCGCAGCAGTGCCTTGGTGGGGATACAGCCCCAATTCAGGCACACACCACCCAACGATTCCTTTTCCACCAGCGCCGTCTTCAGACCTAGCTGGCGTGCCTTGATGGCGGCCACGTATCCGCCTGGTCCGCCGCCAATCACAACTACGTCATATGGTTCCATAGAGTCGTTCACCTTTGGAGTCTATCTATAGCGGATAAGCCCTAAGTATAGCCTACTTTGACAAATCCTAAAAATTCGACGCGCTTGGAAGAATCGAGGTAAATTTGGCGTGTCTGGGTGGCCCTCAGATGCCCGACATGGTGAGGATAGTGTCTGGCTCAATCGTGTGTTCTGGCATCAGGATACGTCCAGCCAGGCGAGAATCTGTTGGCGAAACGTGTCCAAGTCCCCCACCTCGCTCTGGATGATCTGGTAGACACGACGATCATCCACCTGCCAGTAGAGGTGGACAATCAAGTTACGGAAGCGCGCCATTTTCTTGAGGCGATCGACCAGATCAGAATCGATCGCCTTAAGATCCGCCAGGATAGAGAAACAGTCTGCGTAATCTTGGGGTGCTCGTCCGCCCCGGCGTGCCACAATGTGGTTACATAGGTCAATGGCTGCCCCAATCGCCACAATCAGCAAGTACTTCGCACTCTCCCTGTTGCGAAAGTCGCTCAGAAAGTCCTCTTCCGGCAGATGTCCCAACTCCCGCAACCGTCGCTGGGCCGCAGCCATGTTACCCATCAGGTCTCGGACACGGACCAGATCTACGTCTTTCACGCCAATTCCTTCAAGTATGCCATAGCCACAGGGCGAAAATCCAGGAAATCATCCCACGTTCGTTCGAGGAAGGAGAAATAGGCCTGGCGATCATTGATAATCAGAGGGATTCCGCAGCTGACGTTATAGCGAAAGGGAAGTGGAGCACCGTTGATCACGCGCACATCTGTCCGACGTGACATTGTCTTCTCCAGATCTGTCGCGATTACGAAAGCATAATCCAGGTCCTGAGTGGTCGGCACCAGTACCCTATCCACCCAGATACCGATGTCCAGGTCCCGAAAGGGCTGGCCCTCTGCAGCGGATCCGTAAAGAAGAGCAAACCGGATTTCGGGACGACCCTTCAAAGTGTGGCTGATCCGCTCGTTGATCTCCAGGTTCAAAGCCATTTTGAAACTCAACGCCCCAGATCTTGTCTCCCCGTCTTATGACATCACTGGCTGGGGAACACTTGAGCGAAACCGTTGTCCCGCACCTGAAAAATGTAGATAGTTGGATCTTTCAAGTCACCGTCGGCGTTGTAGTTGATGTGGCCAAGCAGCGACTCGAAATCGAGGCCGCGAATAGCGTTGGCTACACTGTCACGGCTCAGGCTGCCCGCTTTCTCCGCGCCATCCAGCAGCACCCGCATGGCTGCGTAGCCGTTAAGGCTGTAGGTGTCGGGGTTGCGGTATTCAACCTCCTGATAAGCCAAGATCCAATCACTGCCAGCGGCAGTCCATGGGCTGGGGCCGAAGGCGCTGATGTACATACCCTCTGCCGTCTCGTTCGATTCGTCAATGGTAGCCGACAGGAAACAGCCATCGGAGGCCAGGAACGGTATGGTAACGCCGGCCTGCGTCAGCGCGTACCGCAAGTATGGGCACTCTACCTCATAGCCGGCGTAGAAGATGCCATCGGGGTCAGATTTGATGATCTGAGCCACTTCGGCACTGTAGTCGCTTTGCTCCACCGCGACCTGAATTTGAGCAACTACCTCCGCACCCTGGGCGTGCAAGTTATCGGCCACAGATGCTGCCAGGCCAATGCCG
This sequence comes from Anaerolineae bacterium, assembly GCA_030597485.1. Lineage (GTDB taxonomy): Bacteria > Chloroflexota > Anaerolineae > 4572-78 > NAK82 > JAUVRU01. The sequence continues at coordinate 2,153 of JAUVRU010000186.1, read as the reverse complement.
TAGGGATCGTCGTTGTGCAGCACCGCCACCCGCCGGGCGCCCAGGGTATCAATCATGAATCCGGCATCTACTTGGGCCTGCACTGCATCGTTAGCATTGATGCGGAAGAAATTGGTGTAGCCCTTTTGGGTCAGGCTCACTTCGCTGGCGGTGGGGGTAATAATGACGATGGATAGGTCTTTGTATGTCTCCATGGCGGCCAGCGTCTGGCCACTGTTCAGGTGTCCCAATACGCCCAATACGCGCTTACCGGCAGCCACGTCGGTTGCGATCTGTTCGGCTACCGACACCGCCACGTCAGAATCGCTTTCGTCGTCGATACCTTCCACAACGACGCGATAACCCATTAGCCCTCCTTGCTCATTGATTTCCGCTGCTCTGAGCCGGGCACCTCCCAGCACTGTCTGGCCGGCGTTGGCCTGGAACCCGCTCAGGGGAACCGCTACGTATACAGTCACGTCCCCCTTAGTCGGCTGTGAGCCGGGGGCCGGACGCGAGCCGCCACAAGCGGTCGCCAGCAGCACTGCAATCAGCAAGGAAGACATCAGGAGGCTCATTTCCCTTTGAACCGACAGATGTCGTCTCATTCTCATAGTAGGCTTCTCCGCAATCTCGTGCTGTTCGCGTGAGAGTCAATGGGTGGTGCCTTGGGAGGTGACTGTCTGCCCCTCCTCCCGGTTCACCGCTCCGCTCCCACCGAGCGAGAGTGATACACCTCATCCATTGCCTCGCTCAGGTCGTGTAGTTGCTGTACCTGCTCGGTAATCTCCGTGCGCAGCTGCTCATCATGTCCCTTTTCGGCCGCTTTCAGGTCAATTGCCTGCAGCTGAGCGCAAATTGTTCCCAACATCGCCAGGGTGCTCTGAAGCTGGTAGCCAGCCTTCTCCATCATATTCTGCAATTTGCTCAGCTGCTCCCACTGACGCTCCTTGTCGCCAATGGTGTTGCGCAGGGTGGACTGCATAGCGGGGTTGTCCTGTTGAGCCAGTCGCTTTTTCAAGTCTTTGATAGCGGTTGGTACCGATCGCATATCCTGGCGGATTACCATGTTCAAATCATAGTTGTCGAGGCGCGTAGCCAATTGGTGAATTGCTTCAATCCAGTTGTCCACCGGCTCGATAGTCCGGGCTAGCCGGGAGCGCAGCACGCCCACCGGTGTTCTTAGGATAATCTGATCCAGCATATCTCGGTACTGAAGTGCCTTTCCCATCTGCGATCGCAACTTGACAGAGCGCAGTTGCTTGGGGCTGTAACGCTGACGTAACACATTGGCCACAACTCGGGCATTGTCCTGTTCGTCCGTCAGGCTGCTGGCAAAGACAGCGGTCCAGGCCACCAAACCAACTGCGAATGCGCTGGGCGCCCATAGCCACGACAGTAGCCCTGCCAATGCCGCCAGTCCCAGGAAGGCGGACCCAATCAGCGTCAGGGCAATCAGCGCAGCGCTTTCCCAGCGCATAAGTGCGTTCCAGAGAATAGCGCGGCGAGCACGCCGCCTCAGTACATCATCCAGATCATCCTTTGTGGCCATAAGAACGCTCTTAGAAATAAGTGGAGAGGATCTTATACAGTCCCCGTATTGTTTCCAGGTCACCAGTACGCACCTGGCCGCCGCTGGCGTCAGCAATCACCTCCAGGGGGTCGGTGTCGGCGTCATCTCCGAACGCGATAGAGAAAATGATCACCGGGATACCGAAGTCTCTGCCTGTTTCTATCTCGTGGACAAGTTCATCCAGGCTCGTGAATGAGCTGTTCTCCCGGCCGTCGGTCATTACCACGATAGCGTTGATCCGCTCACTATCCCCCAGGGATTGCAGGCGATAGTTCGCGTGGGCCACTGCATCGATCAGAGCGGTGTCACCTGCTGCCTCCAGCCCCCCCACAGATGCCAGCAGCTGGCTCCGGTTGAATCGCAGTTCATCCAGTTCATTGATCTCATAGAACGACGAATCGAATGTGATCAGCCCCACTCGCTCCGTGCCCCCTTTGATCTGCTCGATAAAGACCTGCAGTGCCTCTTGGGTGCTTGCCAGCTTGTTGCCGCTCATGCTGCCGGAAGTGTCTACTACCAGATACACATTGGTGTGACGCTTGGTAAGCCACCATACGTCTCGAACAATCTGGATTACTCCCGGGCCAGGCATTTGCAGGGT
>JAUVRU010000041.1 GCA_030597485.1 Anaerolineae bacterium | reverse complement strand
TAATGTGGTATACTCGTGTGTGTGGCAGCGATGACTTCGCCGTGGCTCGCTACTATCTGCTATACGGGGCCAGGCTGCCGGTGGCCTTCAAGAATCGACATTGACAATGGGAGGCTCTTGCCTATGAATCCACTTCTTGAGCGTATATCGATAGATCCAAACGTCTGTTTTGGCAAGCCCTGCATCCGTGTGGTACCCGCATCTGGGTTTCGCTCATCCTCGACTTCCTGGCCAAAGGCATGGCGACGGAGGAGATTCTGGCAGAGTACCCTCAACTAGCGGCTGAGGACATCCGCGCCGCCATCGCCTATGCAGCAGAGATGACACGTGAGCGATATGTAGAGATACCAACCGAGGCCGCTTCGTGAAGGGCGCAGCCAGGTCACAGCGCCTCGATGCGGGCTTTCAGCCGGCCCAGCTCCTCGCCAATGGCGGTCAGTTCAGTGCGAGTCTCCGCCAGCCGGTCACGTTCGGCGCGGACAAAGCGGGTGTAGGGGGCGATCGCCTCGTTGATGCGATGCAGGCTGCGTTCCAATTCCCGCTCGAACTGCACGGTCATGGCGGTCATCAACTGTTCACGCATCTCAGCGATCTTCTGACGTAACTCCTGCTTGGCCCGGCGGCGGCGGGCGGGAATGATGAACAAGCCCAACACGGCCACGGCGCTGGCGGCCAGGATGCCGGTCACATCGGCCAGGGTAGTGGTGGCCAGCACGGTGACCAAGGCGCCCAGCCCGATAGCACCCACCTCCACCAGCGCGGTGCCGGCCACCGCCATCTGAACCGACTCGGACAACCGGATAGCCTCAGCCTCCGGGTCGTAGCTCTCAACCGCTTCTTGAGCGGCCCGCCCCACCGTGTCCAGCAGCCGAGAGCGGTCGTAGTCGAAGCTGCCTCCCACCTGACCCACGATGCGGTCAGCATGCTCCGCCTGGCGACGGGCCAGGTGATCCATCACCGCCTGCCATTGGCGCAGATCGCTGGACACCATCCAGTCAATCACCTCCGTCACCCGCTGCTCGATCAGCTGGGGCGCATCGGCGACGACCTGGCGCTGGAAGTCGGCCTTGATCTTGGGCTTGTTGATAAGGTCGAAGATTCGGGCCAGCCGCATGGTCTCGTCAAAGAACTCATTTCCCCGGTTCTCGAAGCCGTGCAGCACGTTCTCCACCTCAGCCAGCCGGTAGCGAAAATCGCGGGTCATATCCTGCTTATACACAATCAGCTGGCTGTCGATGTCCTGAATGGTGATCAGGTCATCCTTGAGCAGGCCCAGCCGTTGGTCAATCACCTCCAGGTACTTCTCCCCCAGGTGCAGCCCCACCCCCAGGGGATTGAGCAGCTTGAGACGAACCCGTCCTTCTTCGTCCAGCGTGGCCAGGATATACCCCTCCAGCGCCTCAAACCGGCTGTCCGCCATCAGGGAGTCACTCTCGCCAGGTGTTTCTGCCTGCTTGGCCCGCAGCGCATCACGGGATGACACGGGGAAGATCTCAGGCGCCAGGCCGAGCAGCGTGCGGGCATTCTCGGCGATGAAGGCTTCGATCTGGGCCACGTCTTCGGGCGTGTCCAGGATGTCAATCTTGTTGACGATCACCACCACCTTCTTGCCCCAATCGCGGATGCGCTCCAGGAAGGCCCGTTCGCTTTCGGTGAAGGGGCGATCGGCAGAGGTGACGAAGAGCACCATGTCGGAGCGGGGGACGAATTCCTGAGTGATGGCCTCGTGCTCTCGTTGGATGGCGTTAGTGCCGGGCGTGTCCACGATGTTGATCTCACGCAACAGGTCTACCGGGGCGGTGATGACCTCCATGGCCGATGCGACCACCTCCCGCCGGCTGGTGGCACCGTGTTTGAGCAGATGGATGCGGGTGGTGGTGGGGGTGACCCCTTCCTCCAGCACGGGCTGGCCCAGCAGCGCGTTGATGAAGGCGCTCTTGCCGGCGTTGAACTCGCCCACCACCACCAGCACGAACAGCTCATCCAGCTGACGGATGGAGCGCTCCAGGGTGGCCTGGTCCTCGGGCGCGATGTCGAAGCGGGCCAGCACAACCCGCAGCTGGCTCAGCTGGCGGCGTTCCTCGGTCAGGATTTCATCTTGTTGTTTGGTAAGAATGTGGCGCAGCATACCCGCTCCTTGAATTGCTCTCCTGGCATGCGGAAAGGGAATTCACATATCCTTGTCAATCAGCAGGTGACCAACTGCTGGCAAATCCAGTTCCAGTACGACTCGACGAAATCTCGGTAGGTGCGCTGTGCGATGGCGGTCGACTCACGAGCGAGGTCTCCCAGTCTGCAGTCTCCCGGAGACTTCGAGTCTCCGGGAGACTGCACTTCACCGCGCAAACATCTCAGCCAGGACTGCTAGCACCGCGTGCTGCGTGGGCGCCGGGACGCTGCCAAGTCGCCTGACGAGCCGCTTCTTGTCAACGGTCCGCAGTTGGTCTAGGACGATCTGGCCCTCCTTGCCCTGAAATCGGCAGGGCACACGGGTGGGATATGACCGTCCTCTGGTGGTCATCGGGGCGATAATCACCGTAGCGATATGGTGATTCATCTCATCTGGCGATACTACCAGGCAAGGTCGGGCTTTTTGGATCTCGCTGCCCACCGTGGGATCGAGACTCACAAGGTAGACCTCGAAGCGGCTGACTACCATTCCCACTCATCCTCATCCCACTGAGTCAGGCTGGGTGCGTCTGCATCGAGCAGGCGGTCGTCGTCCTGCTCGGCCATCGCCTGGAACTGATCCGCCCATCCCTGGCGCGGGCGGTGGGCTGCCCGAACCACGAGATGATTGTCCTGCACCTCCAGTTCCACCTCTCCGGAAAGGCCAACCTGCTCCAACAATGGCTTGGGGATGCGGATGCCGTGCGAGTTGCCAATCCTCACTATACGTGTTTTCACGCCAGTGCCCATCGGTATCCCTCCTCAACCACGGGGGTGGACTTACATTGTAATCACAAGCGGCCGTGATGTCAAATGGAGGGGATGATGAGCCTGCATCCAGATCGGCGCCAGCGGGGATAGCCCTCCACATCTCGATCTATGTCGAGGCGCTGGCTGCTGGGGTCGCCGCGTCCATCAGTCGCCCTTCTTGTGGCGGGCTATCGCCCGCTCAACCTCACGGCGCGATTCCTTTGCCTTCAGAGTGGCTCGTTTGTCATATTGCCTCTTGCCACGGCCCAGCCCCAGTTCCACCTTGGCCAGGTTGTTCTTCAGATAGAGGCGCAGGGGTATCAGGGTGAGGCCCTTTTCCTGCAGTTTGCCCGTCAGCCGGTTGATCTCGCGGCGATGCATCAACAGCTTGCGGGGGCGACGCGGCTCGTGGTTGAAGTGAGATGCCTGGCGGTAGGCGGCGATGTGGACGTTCATCAGCCACATCTCACCGTCCTTGATGGTGGCAAAGCTATCACGCAGGCTCACCTGACCGGCGCGCACCGACTTGATCTCGGTGCCGGTCAGGGCAATGCCGGCTTCAAAGGTGTCCTCGAAGAAGTAGTCGTGGCGGGCCTTGCGGTTGGTGGCGACCGTCTTGGTGCCGTCAGCGTTCACCGGTTCTCCATCAGGTATTCGATAGCCCGATCCAGCTGCGGGTCGCGTCCTTCAACGTAATCCTCCTGGGTGCGTTCCACCTCGATATCGGGGGTAATCCCTTCGTGGTTGATCTGTCGCTCATCAGGGGTGAGCCACTCGGCTATGGTCACCCGCAGCTCAGACCCATCGCTCAGGGTGTGTGGGATCTGCACCGTCCCCTTGCCGAACGTCTGCTCGCCCACCAGCTGACCCCGCCCGTGGTCCTGGACGGCACCGGCGACAATCTCGGCGGCGCTGGCGCTGCCCCCGTTGACCAGCACCACCAGCGGCACCTGGGTGGCCACGCCGCCTGCCTGTGCCTCGAAGACCTGGTCCGGGCCGTCCTTTTGCCGCTCGATGGTGAGCATACCCTCGTCAATGAACTGGTTGCCCACAAAGATGGCCTCGTCAAGCAAGCCGCCCGGGTTGTTACGGAGATCCAGGATGAGACCCTTCAACTCGCCCTCTGCCTCCAGCGCTTCTATGGCATCGCCCACCTTCACGCTGGCCCCCCGGCTGAATTCCGACAGGCTGACATAGCCAATGTCACCCTCCAATCTCTCGGACTCCACCACCTCGATTTCGATGCGGGCCCGCACGATGGACACTTCAAACGGCTCATCAACCCCGTCGCGGTAGATGGTGAGCACCACCGTGCTGTCGGCCGGGCCCCTGATGAGGGAAATCGCCTCATAAAGGCTCATGCCCAGAATAGACACACCGTCGACTTCCAGCACGACGTCTCCCTGGAGCAGTCCCGCCTCGGCGGCCGGGCGTCCGGCGAATGGCTCGGCGATGTACAGCCGCCCCATCTCGTCCAGGCGCACGGTCGCGCCGATCCCCTCGAAGCTGCCGGTCGCGTCCTCGCGGAAGATGGCTGCCCGGCTTGGCTCAATGAAGGCGGTGTTTTGATCGCCGAAGGTGTTGACCATGCCACGGATGGCGCCGTAGACCCGCTCTTGTTCGTCGGGAACTTTCCCGTAGAATCGATCTTCGACAAATGCCCACGCCTCCCAGAAGACATCAAACTCCGACGGGGCATCCTCGTCCGTCAAGACAATCTCAGGGGTGGGGACAGCCGCAGCTACCTCCGTCGTTTGCGCCGCTCGCAAAAGATAGCCGACACCAAAGGCGCTCAGTATCACCAGCGCCGTCAAGGTGGCGATGACTGTCAGCCTGACAACTGCTTTGAAAAACTCACCGATGCCCATGTCCTCTTCCCTCTCTCCATGCCGCCCCAAGTTGGAGAATAAGCAACAGGAAGTAGGGAGTAAAGCGTAAGAGGCAAGGGAAAGGTCAGTGATGCCGCTTTCCTCGCCCCACTCTCTGCTTCCCGGACTCGTAGCAGACCCTCCAACCCCTGTGCGTTGCTTCCTACTTCCTACTCCCCTACTCCCTGCTCACCCTGCTCCCGCAAATAGGCGACAGCCCGCTCCAGCTGAGGGTCGGTGCCGTTGGCTCTGTCCTCTTCCGAGACCACCACCTCAATATCAGGCGTAAGCCCTTGACCGTCGATCTGGTGGCGGTCAGGCGTCAGCCAGCGAGCAACGGTCACGTGCAGCGAAGATTGGTCCGACAGGTCATACACCAGCTGCACCGATCCCTTGCCAAAGGTGCGTTCTCCAATCAGGGGGGCGCGTTGGTGATCCTGCAATGCGCCGGCCACAATCTCCGACGCGCTGGCGGTGCCTGCGTTCACCAGCACGGTCAGCGGCTGATCCAGCGCTCTGCCCCCTGTTTTCACCGCATACGACTTCTCGGACTGACCCTGCCGATTCTCGTAGAGCACAACCCCGTTGTCCAGGAACTGGCTGGACACGTCCACAGCGGCGGCCAACAACCCGCCCCCGTTGTCCCGCAGGTCCACCACCAAGCTAGTGACACCGGCCTCCGTCAAGCCCTCGATGGCGCGTTTGATCTCTTTATCGGTGCGCTCGGTGAAGAGCCGGACATGGATATAACCGATATTGGGGTCTTGCTCCAGCACCCGCCAATCAACCGATGGCGTCTCAATAACCTGACGGGTGATGACCACCACCACCGGATCCTCGACCTCGGCCCGGCGCAGCGTCAGCGTCACCTCGGTATCCACCTCGCCCCGAATGAGCATGACCACGTCCTCAGTCGTCATGTCAGGCGAGATGGGAGTATCGTCCACCTGCACCAGCACATCCTCTTTTTGCACGCCCGCCTTCTCAGCCGGCGAATCGACCATGGGGGTGAGGATGACTTCCCCCTCCGGTCCCCGAGTGACGAAAGCGCCAATCCCGCCAAACTTCCCTTCCAGTTCCGCCTTTTCCAGGGCGCGGGGCTGGGGTTCAACGAAGATGGTGTAGGGGTCTTGCAATGTGTCCACGGCACCGCGCACAGCGCCATAGACGGGAGCTGGGTCCTGAGGGATGTCACCGTAGAAGTCATCCTCAACAATCCGCCACGTCTCCCAGAAGACGCCGAACCGGTCGACTTCCTCGCCGGTGGGATTATTGCGGGTGAGGTACCAGTGGCCCCCATAGCCAGCGGCTGCCCCCAGGCCGAAGAGCAGCAGGGCAGCCAACAGCAATACTACAATGGCGTATGTTCGGTCTCGCATTTGCCTCCACATCTACCGTCAAAGGATTCGGCCCATTGTATCACGGCTGAATCACTGGAGCAAATTGATTCGAGAGGTGGGTCTGTTCCGCCCATCCGGAAACGAGCCTGTCCGGGCGATTCCCGGGTCACCCCTCCGGCCTCAGTGACCGGAGGGGTATACCTTCCAAGGATACAGGTTGTCTTTGACCCACGTCTGTGCTATACTTGCAGCCGACACCCAGCAGCGGCAAGGGGCAACGACCGCTATTTCCGGGACCAGAAGCAGTCTGACGCTGGTGTCTGCACACAATGCAGCCCCGGTTGGGGGACGTGCCAGCCGTATCGAAATTGCCTTCCTCTGCGCCTGGATCCATCGTATGGCATAGCCACACCCATCTTCGTATCCGCTCCCCCACCTCCTGATGTTCCGGCAGTCTTTTCAGGAGGATTGGCATGGGTTGCTCCCGAAACGCGTGCCCTGCGGTTGTCAGCGTAACGGGCACGCGAGGCCGTATTCTGCGGGGTGAGTTCCGATGGGTTGGATCGCGAAATGACTGTTCGATTTCCTCCGTTGTCGGCTCTGACTCACGGAGGGGGAGATGAGGGAACATGCTGGAGAAGATAGACCTTAACAAGAATCTGCCCCAGAAGAAGTACAAGGAGCGCATGCCGCAGTTGCGCAACAGGTTGTACGACCTGCAAAAGGCATGCTGGGAGGCAGGCATTCCCAGTGTGATCGTCTTTGAAGGATGGGACGCGGCCGGCAAAGGCACCTCCATCAGCGCCCTCACCCAACGGCTGGACCCTCGGGGCTTCAAGCTCTATCCTGTTCAGGCACCGCGCACCTACGAGACACATATGCCGTGGCTGTGGCGCTTCTGGCTCAAGCTGCCCAACTATGGCCAGATGGCCATCTTCGACCGCAGCTGGTATGGTCGGGTACTGGTAGAGCGCGTGGAAGAGTTGGCGCCAGAGTCACTGTGGCGCAGAGCCTATCGGGACATCATGGACTTCGAACGCACCATGGCTGACGACGGCTATGTAGTGATTAAGTTCTGGCTGCACATCAGCAAAGACGAGCAAAGACGGCGCTTCAAGAGTCTGGAGAAGGACCCGCTGACAGCCTGGCATGTGCAGCCAGAGGACTGGGAACATCACCGCAGGTACGAAGAATACACGGTGGCTGTCGAGGAGATGCTGGAACGCACTGAAACAGAATGGGGGCCGTGGACCATTGTGGAAGCGACAGACCGTTACTGGGCACACGTGAAGATCGTCGAGACGATCGCTCGGCGGTTGCAGGAAGCCTTGGGGCAACGCGGTGCGCCGCTGTCAGTAGTCGGCCAGGTGCCGATGGTATCAGCCCAGCTCCCCCTCCCGGTCGAGGTGGATGAGACCGGCACCACGGCAGACAAAGGCCTACCGGGCGAATTACAGGGCCACGGGGAGGGTTGAGCATGCTGGAAACCGTGGACCTGAGCCAGAGCCTGACGAAAGAGGAATACGTCGAGAGGTTGATCCCCTACCAGCTGCAATTGCGAGAGCTGGCCTACCAACTCTACGCCCAGAAGCGGACGCTGGTGATAGTGTACGAAGGCTGGGATGCCGCCGGTAAGGGGGGTAACATCAAACGTGTCACCGAGAGGCTGGACCCTCGCGGCTATGAGGTGTTGCCCATCGCAGCGCCGACGGGCGAGGGCCAGACCCACCACTACCTGTGGCGCTTCTGGCAGCGGCTGAAACCACCTGACGAAAAGCAAATCCTCATCTTTGACCGCAGCTGGTACGGGCGCGTGTTGGTGGAACGAGTTGAGGGCTTCTGCACCGAAGAGGAATGGAAGCGTGCCTATCGCGAGATCAACCAGTTTGAGCGCCAGCTGGTGGATTTCGGCATGATTCTGGTCAAGTTCTGGCTTCATATCAGCCCAGAGGAACAGATGCGTCGCTTTCAGGAGCGCCAAGAGACGGACTACAAGCGGTGGAAGATCACCGGCGAAGATTGGCGCAACCGGGAGAAATGGGACCAGTACGCGGTCGCCCTGGAGGATATGCTGCTGAAGACCAGCACCTATACAGCACCATGGACGATTGTGGAAGGCAACTGCAAATGGTTCGGCCGGGCCAAGACTCTGCGTACGCTGGTGGGGGTCTTGAGCAAGGAGCTTGACTACCAGCCGACGAAGCCCTCGGTCAAAGCCGGCAAGAAGAAGGGCAAGAAGAGAAAGAAGGGGGCGAAGAAGACTGACTGAAGCAACAGAGCACTGATTTCAATGAAGAAGACTCGGGGAATCTGGGCACGACCACGCCTCATCACAAACGCCATCGACCCCACAGAACCAGTGCATTGCCTGAAGCGCCGTCTGAAGAAAACGAAGGGTGATGGATGACAAAAGATCCAAAAGACACGATTCCAGCGGTTGACAATGAATGACTCCACTGAAAAAAAGGAGACTTTCAATGCGTAAACTATGGTTGTTACCACTCGTACTTGCGTTAGCACTCAGCCTCAGCCCCGCCTACGCCCAGGCGCCGGACGGCGAAGCCTACACCGTCCAGGCGGGAGACTGGCTGAGCAAACTGGCGGAGAAGTACTACGGCGATCCCCTGGCCTACCCGGCCATCGTAGACGCCACCAACGCCAAGGCGGCCGAGGATGACAGATTCACCGCCATCACCAACCCCGATGCCATCGAGGCTGGACAGAAGATCTGGATACCCACCTCAACGGGCACGACCGCGCCCCCTGGTAGTGGCGGAGGCCGCCTGTCTGTCGATCAGCTCAAGAACGCCAGCTATGACGGCATCTACGATCAGCCAGTCACGCTGGTTGACGGCTACTACGAAGGTGAGCCCTTTGTAGAGGGTGGGGCCTCACGGCCTACTGTTACCTTTGTGGGTGACCTGGTGGCCTATGGCGACCTCAACGGCGACGGGGTGGAAGATGCCGCTGTGCTGCTGGCTGAGAGCTCCGGCGGCAGTGGGACCTTCACTTATCTGGCGGCGGTGGTCAACCAGGACGGTCAGCCGGTCAACGCTGGCACGGTGCTGCTGGGCGACCGAACGCAGATCAAATCACTGGCGATCCAGAACGGGCAGATTGTGATGGAAATCGTCACCCAGGGGCCGGACGATCCCATGTGCTGCCCTACCTTGAAAGTGCGCAAGACCTACTCCCTGCAAGACGGCCAGTTGGTTGAGGTTGGTTCGGAGGAACTGGGCCAGGTGTCGCTGCAGGACCTGATGGGCACCAGCTGGACGGTGGAGCAGCTCGATTTCGACCAGCCCGTCCAGGGCGACGAGCCGATTACCGCCGAGTTCGCCGATGGACAGGTCGCCGGCTCGGGCGGCTGCAACCGCTACAACGCGCCCGTCAGCAGCGACGACGCGCAGTCACTGACCATCGGCCCGGCCATCTCCACTTTGATGGCCTGTCCAGAGCCGTTGATGACGCAGGAAATGCAGTATCTGACCGCCCTGCAAAACACGATGCAATGGAGCTACTATATCGGCAAGCTGGCCCTCACCTATCAACAGGACGACGGCTCGATCGGCACGCTTATGCTCCTGCCGTCTCCTTCCAGCCAGTGAGGCCGCCACGGTTGAGCCGTCCGTCTCGACGCGAGAACTGAACCCTTGCGAAGGTTGCGAACCTTCGCAAGGGTTGGAGGCTGCATCTTGCCCGGCCCGGTTCTTGGCACGGCAAAGC
>JAUVRU010000232.1 GCA_030597485.1 Anaerolineae bacterium | reverse complement strand
TCTTCAATGACACGGTATCGGTCTATGTTCTGGCCGGAGAGGTCCAGCATAGATGTCTTCTCCTGGCCCGGTCACGGTCGGGACAATGGTGACCATGTTGCCGGCAATACCGGGCACCGGGACGGAGCGTGAATTGTGCCTGGCGGCTCGATTCTAACATATTCCCCAGGGTGACGCAACGTTGGTGGACACCATCGACAGGCAGATAGTTGCCAGATCTCGGGCGGGGTGAACAAGCCTGGACGCGAGCGGCATCACCCGGCAGCCTTATGCCAAGACAGCAACTCGGAGGCGGCGCACTGGAGTGGGAACTTCCGTCGTCATAGGCGGCAGACACGCCAGACAACGAGGACAGAACAGATCGTAGCTGCTCAGCGGCGCACCGGATTGCGGACACACATTGCGGGACTAAGGGGACATTGGCCATCTCCCGCGTGGATTAGCTCGTCTGTGACAGTTTCTGTACCATGCTCAGCAATTGAGAAGGGTTAGCAATCTCTTCCGATTCCATCTCAGCTGCACTCAGTTTGTGGGCCAGTGTAGCAATAGCGAGGCTCGCAGGAGCCTTGGGATCGGTGATGATCAATGGACGTCCACTGTTGATGGCCTGCACGAAAGACGTGCGTTCGTAAGGTATCACCGTCCCCACCGGGCGCCCCAGCGCCTTTTCGACGTTCTGCGGAGTCAAGCCATGTCGAGGGAAGAGGGTATTAAGGACCGGGACTATTCGATCCCGGTTGAAGCCCAATCGGTCGAACACCTGCAGGGCGTCGAACGCCGATTTCACAGCCAGCATCTCCGGCGCAAGCATCAGGAGAACGGTGTGGGCCCGCTCCAGAGCGATCAGGGTTAACTCGGACAGGTCGCTGCCCGCGTCCACCACCAGGAAGGGATAACCAGTCAGCAGATGAGGCCAGGTTCGGTCCAACACGGCTGGAGTGATCAGCTCAGCATCGACTGGCGACATCGGGGCAGCCAGTAGCTTGACGCCTGATCCGTGGGTGAGCAGCAGATTCTCAACGATCTCGGAATCAACGGTGCTTTCCTTGCTCTCCACCAGATCGGAAATGGTGTACCTGGGTGTCAAGTTGAGCATCCAGGCGCAATGTCCCTTCTTCAGAGCCAGGTCAACCAGCGGCACTTGGATATTCCACAGGGTAGCCAAAGCAACTGCCAGGTTGACAGCTACTGAAGTAGTGCCCACTCCCCCCCGCAGGCTGAATACGGTTAGTACCGTGGCTTCCGACGCGGGACGCGCAGGCATCGCTGCTCGTGACCGGGCCAGCAGTGCCCTTATCCGCAGATCAAGCTCGGCCGCGTTGATCGGCTTTACCAAATAATCGTCCGCGCCGGCTTCAAAGCCGGCAACTTTGTCATCCGCATGTCCTCTGGCAGTCAGCATTATGACCGGTACATGAGCAACTGTGGGATCAGCGCGTAGCTGACGCACGAATTCATAGCCGTCCATGGCAGGCATCACAATATCCAGGAGAATCAAATCTGGGATGTTGCCAGGCCTTCGCATCCACTTGAGCGCTTCGATGGGTCTGGTATTGGTGGTCACTTGATAATCACGTCGAGTCAGCAGATAGGCAAGCATCTCGCAAGCCTTCTCATTGTCGTCAACCACCAAGATATGTGCTGGGCTCATTGGAGTACCTCACCAGAAACCGCAACTGTCCCTGTCCGCCGAAGAGGCAGCCGGATGGTCACAGGTCTAGCGTGCTCTGACCAGTTGGCGGACCACGGTCAACAGCTGAGAGGGGTTTGTGATTTCTTCAGTTTCCATCTCCGCTGCGCTTGACCTGTAGGCCAGCCTGGCAATAGCCAGACTGGCATCCGCGGCCGGATCTGTAATGATCAATGGACGTCCACTGTTGATGGCTCGCACGAAAGCGGTGCGCTCATACGGTATCACTTCTTTCGCCTTGGCTCCCAACGCATTCTCAATGGTTCTCTGGGGCAGACCATCTCGGGGGAATGTCCAGTTGATAACGGGGAAAACCCGGCTCCCTTCAAGACCTAGCCGTTCGAAGATGCGAAGCGCATCAGTAGCCGCCTTTAGCGACGCCAGCTCCGGTGTCAGTACCAGAACGACGACGTGGGCACGTTCCAGGATAGCGAGCGTCACTTCAGATAATTCGCTGCCGGCGTCCCCCACCATGAATCGATAATGGCTGCGCAAATAGGGCCAGGCCTGGTCCAACACGGCGACCGTGATCAGATCGGCATCGAGGGGCGACTCGGGAGCTGGCAGGAGGCTGACACCTGATTTGTGGGTGACTAGCAGGTTTTCGACCACTTCTGGGTCGACCGTGTCATCTTCCCACTCTACCAGGTCGGTAATTGTGTGCGTTGGTTTCAAATTGAGCATCAAGCCACAGTGCCCGTTCTTGAATGCCATATCCAGCAATGGCACCTTTAGCCCCCACAGAGCAGCCAGGGCTCCAGCCAGGTTGACGGCTATTGACGTAGTGCCCACTCCGCCGCGCAGACTGAACACGGCAATGACAGTGGCTTGGGCGCGGGGGCCTGTGGCGCCCACCGTTTTCCTCCGGGCAAGCAACGACTTGACGCGTATCTCCAGTTCGACCGCGTTGACCGGTTTCACCAGGTAGTCGTCGGCCCCAGCCTCGAAACCGGCCACTTTGTCGTCCATCTGACCCTTAGCGGTCAGCATGATGACTGGCAGGTGCGCCATTGCCGGGTCAGCCCGCACCTGACGCAAGAACTCATAGCCGCTCATACCAGGCATCATGAGGTCAAGAACAATCAGGTCAGGAAGGTTACCGGGCACCCGCAGCCAGCTAAGCGCCTGAAGTGGGTCATGCTCGATAGTGGTTGAGTAACCGCGCCGATCCATGAGCTCCGCAACCATCCTGGCGCTGAGTTCGTTGTCGTCGACTACCAGGATATGATCTTCACTCATAGTTCCAACACCTCACCCAACCGGCAGCTGGCGGCCAATCTCACCAATTCTCGTACCGCACCAGGTCGGTCAGTGGCTGGCGACGTTTGGGACCAGGCTGATCGGCCGGGTATCCCAGCGGGGTGAAGATGATCGGCTCCACATCATCCGGAAGGCGCAGTACCTGGCGGGCTGCGGTTTCATCGAAATCGGCGATCCAGCACGTACCCAGCCCAGCATTGGCGGCAGCCAGAATCATGTGATCCATGGCAATGGTCAGGTCCACATCCAGGTAACTCCGACCATCTCGACGCACCCAGCCTTGGCCCGAAAGCCCGCAAGCGCAGACGACAAACGGCGCCTGGACAAACCAGCTAGGGGCATAGATGCGTTTCAGGTCCTCTTCTCGACCTGCTGTGTGGATGACAATCAGCTGAAAGGGTTGCTGGTTGTTGGCGGTTGGCGCCAAACGGGCGGCTTCTAGAACCTCTTGAAGCTTGTCTTCCTCCACCGGATCGGGCTTGTAAGCCCGCACGCTGTATCGCCTGGTGATAAGTTCCGAGAATTCCATAGATTGCCTCCCCGCAGCTCAAAGATGCCTTGCCTCAGCTACCTAGATTCCCAACAGTCGTTCATTCGCGCCAGCCGCGAGCACAGATCGCTCAGAGTTCTCCCATTTCCTGATGGATTTCGTACCATTTCAGTTTACACCGTTTGTCCCCAGCGCGCAACCTTGGGAGGCAGAATCACCCGCAGAGCGACCAAAGAAGACGCAGACCCTGGGGTTGCAGATGGTGAGACTCCTGACCGAGCAGCTCGGGGGTTCGATCGAGATCAATGGCGGAGCATCCCCATCTGTCCGCAGTGCCGGCCCGGTGTTCAGGATTACATTTGCCCAGGACCGACAACGCATAGTATCCGGAGCAGATGGATCCGAGATGAACCGTTCCAGCATGCCCTGAGGATTGTCGTCAACCAGTCTTGGTGATATAATGGCTCTCATCATTCCCAACTGCCACATTGAGGTCGCGACGCACGGGAATCCGAGGAGTTCACCACCATCTCCCACGAATCGGAAGCCAAGGTCAAAACACAGTTTGGCGGGTCGGCCGAGGCCTACGCCACCAGCGATGTGCATGCCAAAGGTGAGAGTCTGGCTCGCTTGGTGGCATGGGTAAACCCGAAGAGCGATTGGCAAGCCCTGGACGTTGGCACAGGAGCCGGTCACACCGCCCTGGCCTTCGCACCGCACGTGGCCCATGTCGTCGCCCTCGACCTGGTCCGGGAGATGCTGGTCAAAACGACCGATCTGGCCGACCGGCGAAACATAACCAATCTGGAGACCAGAGAGGGCAACGCCGAGGTGCTCCGGTTCGACGATGCCAGTTTCGACCTGGTCACCTGCCGCCTGGCGTTTCACCACTTTCCCAGGCCTCGACAGGCAATCAGTCAATTCGTTCGGGTACTCAGAAGGGGAGGGACTCTCGGCTTCACCGACAACATCGTTACACCGGACGAGGACTGCGCCGAGCATTACAACACCTTCGAGAGACTGCGCGATCCCTCGCATCACTGGGTCTATCCGCTGGAGCGATTGCAGACGATGTTTGAACAGGCTGGCCTGCAGGTAGAAGCCACGCGCCAGCTGACCAAAGAGTTCGAGTTTCACCAATGGGCTGATCGCCAACACGTTTCCTCTGCTGGCAAAGAACAATTACTGGAAATGATGCGAAACACCCCGGCGAAGTTGACCGCTCTGTTCCGCCCACGTTGGGACAATGGTACCCTGTATTTCACCTTGTGGGAAGCGGTGATGGTGGCGAGAAAGGCCACATAACCAATACACGGACATAGAAAGGAACGAGATGAAGGGTCTGGAAGCAGTTCTCAGTCGAAGGAGTATCCGCAAATA
>JAUVRU010000225.1 GCA_030597485.1 Anaerolineae bacterium | reverse complement strand
GCGCCACGGTCGGCTACCACACAGGACAATGGGAAGACGCGACCTACGCCAACCGGCCCCAGGCCGTGGCGGGCAATCTGGAGGATGTGCGGCGAGTGATTGAGGACGTGGTGTAAGAGATGAAAGTTACCAAGCAAAGGAAGATCCGGGTGGGCGTGCTGGGTGCCACTGGTACGGTGGGGCAGCGTTTCGTTGAGGCATTGGTTGAGCATCCATGGTTTGACTTGGCGGTGTTGACAGCTTCCAGCGCCTCGGCCGGCCGCAGTTATGGGGAAGCGTGTCGCTGGCAGCTCTCGGCCGACATTCCGTCACCTGTGGTGGATGCGGTTGTCCAGCCTACGGAGCCGGATGTGGACTGTGAGATTGTTTTCTCGGCGCTGCCAGGCGATCGGGCGGGACCGGTGGAGGAGGCATTCGCCGCCGCTGGCTACGGTGTGTTCAGCAACGCCAGCGCTCATCGCCAGGACCCGGACGTGCCGCTGCTCATTCCCGAGGTCAACCCTGACCATCTGGGGCTGATCAGAACCCAGCGAGCACAGCGGGGATGGACGCGTGGTTTCATCGCCACCAACCCCAACTGCTCGGCGGCGATGTTGACCATGGCGCTGGCTCCACTGCACGCCGTTTTTGGTTTGAAGTCAGTCTTGGTGACCACGATGCAAGGTCTCTCAGGGGCTGGATATCCGGGGGTGCCCTCTCTGGATGCGCTGGACAACGTGATCCCATTCATCGGGGGTGAAGAGGAGAAGCTGTCCAGCGAGCCGCGCAAGATGTTGGGCCAACTGAACGAAGGCAAGATTGATCTGGCTGACTTCCTAATCAGCGCGCACTGCAACCGGGTGCCGGCTCGGGAAGGACATCTGGAGACGGTCTCCGTTGCCCTGCTGCGTCCGGCTACGCCACAGCAAGCCATCGAGGCATGGCAGACCTGGCGCCCCTTGCCTCAGGAGCTGGGACTACCCAGCGCACCGCATCCGCCTATCGTTGTGCGCCCGGAGCCCGACCGCCCTCAGACACGTGTGGATCGACAGGCCGGCAGGGGGATGGCAGTGAGCGTGGGACGGGTGCGGCCGTGTGAGGTGGCTGACATCAAGTTTGTGTTGTTGGGACATAACACGATTCGGGGAGCAGCTGGCGCCTCTGTGCTCAACGCGGAGCTCATGGTGGCTCAGGGTCTGGTGGGAATCAGCGAATCAGCGAGTCAGCGAATCAGCGAGTAATCAACGCCCCGGGCTCGCTGACTTGCCCATTCGCTCATTCGCACATTGGTGCCGGAGGAGGTTATGTACGCCAGGGGAACATTGGCTGACTTCCTGGGCGATCGCATTGTCTATCGCAATCTGGAACCGGCCGACCAGGGATTGCCCACGTTGCGAGACATCTGGCAACAGATCGGCATGGCTACGTCTCGCGTGCCGCGCAAGACGAAACCGGACTACGCGGCCGCGATCATGCACCTGTTACATGCTGCTCAGGCAGCGTGTGGTGGGGGACCATTGCGTGACCTGCTCTTCATCGGCGACACAGCCATGAATGACGGGACGGCCGCCCGCAATATGGCCGTTCATCTGCCACTGCGGGGTTTCATCGGCGCCGACCGGGTGAGCGAGCCGGCACAGATCACCTACGACGGGATACTCATGATCGGCAACCGGTGGCATCACCTGCAGGACTGGCTGGGGTGGGTACAGCGTGAAGGCGTGGCCTGTGATGAGCGCACCGCCGTGCTGGTGGACATAGATAAAACCTTCATCGGAGCACGGGGGCGCAATGATCGGGTTATTGACGCTGCCCGGGTGGATGCGGTCCGACAGATGGTGCAGGAAGTGCTGGGCGGTGGCTTTGAGGAGGATCGCTTCGTGGCCGTCTATGATGAGCTGTGCAAGCCACGGTATCATCCCTTCACCACCGACAACCAGGATTACCTGGCGTATATCTCCCTTATGGTGATGGGCGACGTGTTCCCCGCGGATGAGTTCTGGTCGGAGCTGGAAGGAGGACGCCTGGACGACTTCTCCCAATTTGTCAGCCGGTGCGACGGGCACACCCAGCGTATGGGGGAGGGACTCATGCTCGTTCACCGCGAGGTGACTGCGAACATGCAGCAGGGCGACCCCACTCCGTTCAAGAGTTTCCGCAATCTGGAGTACTTGGCCACGGTGGCGCGCATGGACTGCCTGCCCGATGATGCCTCCAGGTCCGAGCTGTTGGCTGGCGAAATCCTTATCACCGATGAGGTGGGACAAGCCCTGGAATGGCTTCTGGTCAGGGGGGTGCTGACGTTCGGTATCTCCGACAAGCCAGACGAGGCGTCCACCCCGCCTGCGGGTTTGGCAAAAGCGGGAGACCAGCCGATTCACCGTGTTCGCATGAAGGTGATAGGCGGAGTGTGACGAAAGCCGGGCGAAATTGGACAAAACCGCGAACCCAGTGTATTATTGCCAATTGGGGTTCCAGCCATGGCTGGGGCCGCATTCTCATCCATAGGAGGTTGGAGTTTGGCAAACACGAAATCAGCTATGAAGCGCGCGCGTCAGAACGAGAAGCGCCGCATGCGGAATCGAGTGTACCGGTCGGCCACTCGCACCCACATCAAGAAGGCACGCAGCCTGATCGAGAGTGGCGAGCTGGAACAGGCTCAGGTTGAGGTATCTGCTGCCGTCAGATCTCTGGACAAGGCGGCTCAAAAAGGTGTCATTCACAAGAACAACGCAGCCCGGCGCAAGTCACGGTTGCTCAGTCTTCTGAACAGAGCCCAAGCCACTTCCTGATCAGTTTATGAGAGCAGGCCAAGGATGGCTGCTGCGCGCTGTCGCGCTAGGATTCGCTGTTGGAGCGGACAGCAGCTCATCCGGGCCACACCCTGGCCTGACCCTCTCTCTCACCGGAGCACTCCGCGGCAGGCACCGGGCTCAATGCGTTGGGCTTCGTGTGTCTCTGGCTTGCGAGTGTCGCGGGTAGCACTTGTTGGAAGCGACAGATTGCTGAATCTGCACTCTGCAATCTGTCGCTTCGATTCTGGTCCCAGTTTCTCCCCTTTCTATGCGGAAGTGCCGACTCCCCATTTCTCAACTCTCTCGCCAGCGTGAGGACTGTTGGGGAAGATGAATCCGTGATATACTCGGTGTGGCTGCGCCCCGGGCAAGGCCTTTCGGGCATCGGCAAGGATGGCCGGGCGCCAGCGAGCATAGAGCAGTCCCCCTGGCTCAGGATGACTGACCAGCGAAGATGGTGTCGGGTGATGCCAGTCCCGTCGGCATACTTGTCCCTGGAGAGACCGACATGGCAGGTGAGGACAGGTCGGAAGCACAACTGATCGAGGAAGCGGAAGGGCTGCGCCGGCAAGTGGCCGATTTGGAGAGGGCAGCCATCGCACATCAGCGTGCGGAGGAAACACTGCGTCGGCGAAACCGGGAGCTGGAACTGCTCTACCAGGATGCGGACCGGTTGCGCGCTTTTCACGAGAACATTGTGCAAAGCATGGAGGAAGGAATTGTTCTCGAAGATGCAATGGGATACATGACCTTCGTCAATCCCAAGACAGCGGACTTGCTGGGGTACGCCCCGGAGGAGTTGGTAGGCTGTCACTATCGTGAGATCGTAGCTCCTGAGGGACTGAAAAAGGCGGAGGAGGAGACCGCCCAGCGACCGCTGGGCGTTGTCAGCCAGTACGAGAATATCTTGCTCACCAAAGAAGGGCAACGGGTCACGGTGCTTACCAGTGCTCGTCCCCTGTTCGAGGAAGCTTCCGGCGGGGAGAGCGCGATTCCTGGCCAGACGGGTGAAGCATCAAGCCATGATGGCAAGCGGCAGCTGGCTGGCGTGTTGTCCGTTTTCGTGGACATCACCGAGCGGAAGCGGGCCGAGGAGGAGATAAGGCGACGCACGGCTCAACTGGAATCCCTGCGGCAGGTGGGGTTGGAGCTGTCCTCGCAGATGGAACTGGACGCGCTGCTGCACTCCATTGTCTCACGGGCTACTGAACTGCTGGGGGGAACAGAAGGGGGACTGTATCTCTACCGACCGGATCGAGATGTGTTGGAGTGGACCCTCAGCACTGGACCGCACATGGTTCCTACGGGAACCGTCCTTGGCCGGGGAGAGGGACTGGCTGGCAAGGTTTGGGAGAACGGCCAGCCAAGGGGCGTGGATGACTACCGGGCATGGGATGGCAGGGCCGCGAAGTATGAAGGCCACAGGTGGACCTCGGTCGCGGGGGTGCCGGTTCGGTGGGGCGATGAGTTCTTGGGGGTACTCAATGTGCTGGCGGAGGCTCCCGGCGCCTTCTCGATGAAGGATGCTAAATTGCTGGACTTGTTTGCCAGCCATGCAGCCATTGCCCTGCGCAATGCCCATCTGCTTCAGCGGGAACAGAGGCAGCACGAGCTGGTCGCGGCGCTGGCGGATGCTGCCGCCGTCGTCAGCAGTACCCTGGATCTGGATCAGGTGCTCGACCGCATCCTGGAGCAGGTGGAACGGGCGGTGGCAGGGGAGGCCTTCAACATCATGCTGCTTGAGGCTGGCGTTGCCCGTCCGGTTCGCTGGCGGGGATACCAGCAGTTCGGGGTGGAGGGAGTGATCTCCACGCTCACGCACCCAATCGCCGTAGTACACAGCTTCCGGCAGATGATGGAGTCCGGGGAGTCGGTCGTGATCGCCGATACCGCCACCTGCCCTGACTGGGTAGTGGTACCCGGTATGGAATGGCTGCGCGCTTACATCGCCGCGCCCATCCGGGTGGGCGCCGAGACGGTGGGTTTCCTCAACGTGGACAGCAACCGGCCGGGTCAGTTCGACGCCGAGGATGCCCGGCGGCTGGAAGCTTTTGCCAACCACGCCGCCACCGCCATCGAGAATGCCCGACTGTATGAACAGGCCCGCCGGGACGCCGAGACAAAAACCACTCTGCTGAGCGAGGTGAACCATCGCGTCAAGAACAACTTGAGCGCCATCGTTGGCTTGCT
>JAUVRU010000456.1 GCA_030597485.1 Anaerolineae bacterium | reverse complement strand
GTCCGCTGCTGCACCACTGTACGCGAATTTATGTCTTTCTGAGCCGGGTCCTCGCTGCGTGGACGAGCGTTGTGAGCAGGCCACTAGCCCGGCCGCTGTCGAGGGTGCGACACAGAGGACGGTCAAGCTCGAGGGCTTAGCCCAGTTTATGGCTTCCTCCGACGCCCAGCAGGCGAACGCCACGTCTCATGCGGTCATCTGGAAGAGAAAAGGGTCTTCCTCTATCTTGGATTGTCTGCGGCTGGCCTGATGAAATAGACAACCACTCCGTCCTCCAGTACAATATCGAGACTTATGCCCCTCCTGGGGCAGTGACGGAGATGTCTCTCGGTGGTTGCGGGTTGGGTTATCCGGCTGGCCGCGCTGGCGGTGATCGCCTTGCATCTGGTGGCTGGTCACCTGCCAGAGGAAGCAGCGTGGAGTGTATGGCCCTACACGGCGTTGCCGGTGGGTGTGGCCTGGCTGGGGGCAGCAATGGTGGCCTCGCTGGCCCTGCCGCCAGTGAATGCTATGGTGGGCCGGTGGGTGCGCCGGCTGTGGGCAGCGCTGCCCGGGAAGAATCATCCTCGAATCTGGTTTGCGGCGGTTGCCGTGGCCACGGCCATCCCATTCTGGCTCTTTCGCGTTCGCCACTTGCGGTGGGGAGATGCCAGGTTCATCGCCCAGGCACTATCGTACGTGGGACCGGACCGCCCGGTGTGGACCATCTACAACTGGCAGTCTCCTCTGACCATCTTCACCCACGCCCAGCTCTGGCTGTTCCTCAATCCCTCTCCCGGGATTGGCGTGGATACACTCTATGCCCTGAGCAGCGTCCTATCGGGCGTTGGCTTCGTGTACGTTCTGTTCCTCCTGGCCGACCTGCTGGGCCGAGACGCCTTGGAAAAGGCGGTTGTCTTCGGACTGGTGATCACCATCGGTTCGATCCAACTGTTCTTCGGCTACGTGGAGAACTACACGATGATGTCTTTTGGCCTTATGCTCACTCTCTACCTGGGAGTCCGATATCTGCGGGGAGGGATAAGCCTGGTCTGGCCATCGCTGGCGTTGGCGGTTACCAACGCATTCCACCCCTCAACCCTCGTGTTGTGGCCAGCCGTGGGATATCTGGCCTGGTATGGGACGAACAGACACCCATCTGGCCAGACAAGAGCCTCTGAATGGCTGAAACTGGTGCTTCCGCCTATCCTGATCTTTGCCGGACTGTCGCTCTTGATGGTCACTGGCGGCCACGGGCCGGCTGCCATGTGGACCGATGACCGGCCTGGCGGTGCCGACGGCATCCCCTTCGTGCCCCTCTTCGGCGTGGCGACGGAGTGGCAACGCTATACCATGTTCTCCCCGGCCCACCTCTTGGACTGGGCCAACGAGCACTTCCTCATCTCTCCCTTTGGGCTGTTTCTGCTCCTGCTGGCGTTGATCGCGTTCCTGGTTCGGCGGCCTTCGCAGAATCCGGATCGAGATTCCCTGCAATCCCCGCCGTCACCCACGGAAGAACAAGGCATCACCTGGTTTCTCTCCCTTGCCAGCCTGGCCTACCTGCTGCTGACGTTTGTGTGGAACCCCGATTACGGCGGCCGCCAGGACTGGGACCTGTTTGCTCCGTCAGCGTTCGTGTATACCACGCTGGCTGCCTACCTGTTGATCCGTCAGCTGATGAATCATCGCCAATCCCCCAGCGGTGAGCGGGCTCTGAGCGCGAGCGCCCTGCTGTTGATTGCCACCTCCGCGCTACACACCGGCGCATGGATCTATTACAACACGATTCCGTAGAGCAGCGTTCACATTGGGCAGGCTAACACTGTCACTCTTAGCGCAGACAGGCAGCGCCTCACTCAGCGCTCACGGAGCGCAGGAAGGCGGCGCTGTCTTCGGGCAGGGCACTGTTGATAAACATGCCGCTGCCCAGCTCAAACCCGGCGGTGCGGGTGACGCGGGGGACCAGGGTGATGTACCAGTGGAGGTAGTCATAGCCGGGGTCACGCAGAGGGGCAGAGCGGATGGCATAGTTGTAGTCAGGGTCTCTGAGACCCACGTACAACTTTCGCAGCACCCGATGCAAGAGGTCTCCCAGATCGGCCATCTCGTGGGCAGTGGCCCGCAGGAAACTTGGTTCGTGGCGACGAGGCACGATCCAGGTATGAAAGGGGGAGAAGGCGGCATACAGGATGAAAGCCACAAAGTGCTCGCTCTCGGCTATGATACGGGTGCCGACCTTCAACTCATCAGATACCATATGGCAGAACACGCAGCGCGCGGTGTCATCGAAGTAGCGGCGCGCTTCTTCAGCGCGCGAGCGGATCTTGAAGGGCACGATGGGCAAGGCGATGATCTGAGCGTGGGGGTGAACCAATGAGGTGCCCGCCCGTTGGCCGTGATTCTCAAAGCAGATGATTTGCTCGACCTGCGGGTCCTGAGCCAGCTCCCGGCACCTCATTTTGAAGGTCTCCAACACGAGGGTAACCTGCGTGCGCGAATCGAGCGCGACGCAGGTGTTGTGTTGCGGTGACTGAATCACCACCTCGTGGTGGCCCACGCCGGAGATTTGGCGATGCACGCCGTCGAAGGTCAGCAGCCGATCACCAGGTTCCTGCAAGGCCGGGTATTTGTTGCGCACCACCCGTGCTCGCCAGGGCCCGGCCGCGGGACGACGCAGGATCTCCAGATCGCGCTCCTCGTTGCCGGGGCAGAAGGGGCAGGTAGCCTCCCATTCAGGCCGATCCTCGGTCAGTGGGCGGTCTGGTTGGGCCAATTCCTCGGGCCGTTCGGATCGCTCAACTGCCAGGATGACCCACTCCTTCGTTGCCATGCTCTGGCGCAGTTCGGGCATTGGCCTGTTCCTTTCCCGGGCCGAAGCTGGGTGGGCCCGTCAGCGGGCGATGGAGCCGGTCGGCACATAAGCTGGGCTTTGTCCATTCGAGGAGTTTGCATCCCCAGATGCAAATGTGGCCACAAGATATAGTGGCATTGGTGAAATGGACAAAGTCCAGATAAGGGGATGTGGGCAAGCAATGGCCGGGCTGGATGAGCCAGGCCACCGTGTTATCGGGAGGGTCTGGAGGAGGTCAGGTGTCATAGATCTCTGATTTGAGCACGCCGATGAACGGCAGATTGCGGTATAGCTGGTC
>JAUVRU010000519.1 GCA_030597485.1 Anaerolineae bacterium | reverse complement strand
TTGCCAGGATCAGCGTGCCGGACATGTCCGGCACGCTGATCTTGTGGGTGACCTGCTCGTCAATGGCCTGGAGGGCCTCGGCTTGGCCCTGAGAGGCGGCCGGCAGACTTTGGACCACCCTCGGGTCCCGCACCATCCGCTCGCTGATGGCGGCGATATCGTCCAACGTGGTCTGATAGAAGGCTTCGGCCAAGTCCATGCCCCGACCGACGCGCGCATCCGGGGCACCCTCCAGATAGTCGGTGATGACGCGGGAGGTAATCAGCGTACCTAGGAGGATGGCGCTGGCTGCCGTCAGGGCAAAACCGGTGACCAGAATGAGTTGCAGGCGCTGGCCGGCGAGTGGTGCTAGCAGTTTTCTCATTGTCCCGCTACCTCCTTTGGTCAGCAGGTGAGACCTGACAAGTCTTGGGACCGCTTGGTGCCTAGTCTAGGCTGATTATACCACAGAAGTGGAAATCAGGGGAAGAGCAGGGAGGCACTGTGTGGCGCGTCGTCAGTTGCTTCCCACCACGAAGGATGATCCAGCCGACAATCCTGCCCTCTTGTTCAGCCACGAACAGCACTGAGTTGTCCGCGCCGGCGTGGCTCAGGATCCACGATCGTTCCTCGTCAACGCCGATGGTGAATTTCTCAGGCTGGGTGATGAGAAAGCCCAGCGCTTCCTCCATGGCCGCCATCGCTCCGCGACCAGTACCTGGCGTGGCCGCATCGCAGGCAGCCACTGTATTGGTCCGCAGGTCCAACCAGACGGGCGTGTGCCCCCTGCGCCACACTCGACGGGATCTGCGCTGTAGCTGGCTTGAGGTCCCATGGCCCAAACACGGCCGTGGGACTGACGTTGGTTGTCGGCATGCCCTCGGCGATGACCCGCAATGCCTCGGCTTCCATGGCCTATTCACCGCCGGCCAAACTCTTTCTCCAGTTGCTCCACTGAAAAGTGGAGCACTGTGGGCCGGCCGTGGGGACAGGTACGGGGCGACTCGCACTGTTCCAGACTGCGGACCAGTTGTTGCATCTCTTCTGTGGTCAGGGTCTGCCCGGCCTTGATGGCGGCGCGCTTGCACACGACCGCGACCAGTCGCTCCTCGGCCCGGGCAGCCAGGGGGTCGTCGCCCCCGGGTCCCGTTGGTTCCCCCCGCGGACCGGGTCGTGAACCGCTGCGCAACATGTCCAGCATGTCCACCAGGGCGGCGCGCACGTCCGGCACGACCAGGATGGAGGGCACGGCCCGGACCAGGTAGCTTGTCCCGCCGAATACTTCCAACTCAAAGCCTACCTGGTTGAGCATCCCCAGGTGTTCGGCCAGCGTGCCCGCCAGCAGGGGATCCAGGTCCAGCGTAAGCGGCTCCAGAAGCGTCTGTGATGCAACGGTCTGCTGTTCGCGTTCGGCCATCATCTTCTCGTAAAGAACCCGCTCGTGGGCCGCGTGTTGGTCGATGAGGTACATGCCCTGGGGTCCCTCGGCTATGATATAGGTCTGGCCAACCTGGCCAACGACCCGCAGTAGCGGAAGGCGCACAGGGCCCACCGGCTGGGGTTCCTCACCCAGGTCACCCGTGCGGTATAGGTCCATCGACATTTGGGTGGAGACTGGCTGCTCCTGCCCAGCAGAGACCAGAGTGCGACGTCGCTCCCACTCGGGTGTGGACCATGTGCGGGGTCTGTGTGTCATGGTGGGTACGGATGCGTGCGCGACAAGGGTGCGGCGAACGGCGCTTTGCACGGCGCTGAAGACTTGGCGACCGTTGCGAAACTTGATTTCTCGCTTTGTGGGATGCACGTTAACGTCTACCTCGGCCGGGTCCATCTCCAGCAAAATCACCGCCACCGGATGCCGGCCCACCGGCAACAGGGTGTGGTAGGCCTGGGCCACAGCGTAGGCCAGCGAGCGATCCTGTATCCAGCGCCGGTTCACGAAGAGCGTGATGTAGCGGCGGTTGGCGCGGTGGAGTGTGGGCCTGCCGGCGTAGCCAGAGACGGAGGGAGGTATGGAGATCGGGGGGCCTGGGGTGGCTGATGGCTCCGGTTGTTCCGACAGGTTCGCCGAGATCCGCTCAGGTCCCTCTACCTCCAACATCTGCTCCGCGACCTCGAGCCGGTATACGGCAATCAACACGTCGTAGAGCTTGTCGTTGCCGGTGGACTGGAAGGTCTGGCGGCCATCGGTGGTCAGACTGATGCGGATTCCAGGATAGGCCAGGGCGTAGTGCGTCACCACGGTGTGGATATGGCCCGCTTCGGTTTGTGGCTGGCGCAGGAACTTGAGTCGGGCCGGCACGTTGTGGAACAGGTGCTCCACAGTGACGACGGTGCCACCCGGGCAGCCCCGTCCCTCCTCGCGGACAATCTCTCCGCTGTCCACTCGCAGATATTGGCCCACCGTCTGCTCCCGTGGGCGGGTGAGGAGTGTCACCTGGCTCACAGCGGCGACACTGGCCAGCGCTTCTCCTCGAAAGCCCAGGGAGGTGATGCACTCCAGGTCGGACACGTCGGTCAGCTTGCTGGTGGCGTGGCGGGCAAAGGCCATGCGCACCTCACCAGCAGGGATGCCAGAGCCGTTGTCAGCCACGCGGATCAAGCGGCGCCCACCCTGGCGGATCTCGATCCGGATGTCGGTAGCGCCGGCGTCAATGCTGTTTTCGAGAAGTTCTTTTGCGACCGAGGCGGGGCGGTCCACTACCTCGCCAGCCGCGATCTTGCCCGCCACTTCAGGCGGCAGCAGTCGGATGGGCATGAATTCACCTCATGGTTTGGGTCC
>JAUVRU010000220.1 GCA_030597485.1 Anaerolineae bacterium | reverse complement strand
GAGGGCGATTTACAAGTGCAGGGGACGGGTGTGGGTCAGAATGGGCAAGGAGCACTCCGGTGATCCGGCGACGGGCCCGCTTTGGGCATTTGTTCCCGTTCTGACCCACGCCGCCCGGCGATCAGGTTGCACAGATACATAGCTGGTGATTGCCCCCAGAGTGAGACATGCCCCCGACGAAGGGGGGCGTGTCCGGTTGGGCGTAAGACGCATTCGCGAAGCCTGCTCATCCTGTTCACCCCATCTGTATCTCAACCGCGTGCATCTGGCCATCGTCCAGCAGCGGGACGGCGCCGTCGGGCAGAATCTCTCCATCCAGCATGACCTGCCTGACACCACGATTGACGCCCCCTGGGTTATCCACATGAATCTCATAGGAGGTGTCGCCATCCCGGTAGATCATGTCATAGCCCGACCAATGCTTGGGGATACAGGGGACAATCCGCAGCGTCTTACCCACTTTCCGCAGCCCAAGAATGGCCTCTGTGCCCAGCCGATACATCCAACTAGCCGAGCCTGTGTACCATGTCCAGCCTCCACGGCCGGTGTGCGGCGGTACACTGTAGACATCCGCCGCCACCACGTAGGGTTCTACCCGATAGCGGTCCACTTGCTCCGGCGTGTCGCTGTGGGCTATAGGGTTGAGCAACTGGAACAGTGCTCCGGCGCGATCCCCCTGCCCCAGTTCGGCAAAGGCCCAAACAACCCATAGCGCCGCGTGGGTATACTGACCGCCGTTCTCTCGGATGCCCGGCAGGTAGCCTTTGATGTAACCGGGGTCGTGTGCTGTCTTGTCGAAGGGAGGGGTAAGGAGCAGAATCTGTTGGTCATCCCGCCGCACGAGATGGGTGGCGACAGCGTCCATCGCCTGAGCCGCCCGCGCCGGATCGGCCGCCCCGGACAGGACGGCCCAAGATTGAGCCAAGGAATCAATCTGACACTCGTCGTTCTCCGCTGATCCCATCGGTGTACCGTCGTCGTAGTACGCGCGACGGTACCACGCACCGTCCCAGCTGTTGGCCTCCAGCGCCAGACGCAAATCATCAGCCTGTTGTCGGCATGCGGCTGCCTGTTCAGCGTCAATCTTCTCGCTTATGGCAGCAAAGCGCATTAGGGTGGCGTGGAGGAACCAGCCCAACCAGATGCTTTCCCCCTTGCCTTTGATGCCCACACGGCTGTACCCATCGTTCCAATCGTGGCTGCCGATCAGGGGGAGGTGATGCACTCCTACGGTTTGTCCTTTGTCCAGTGCGCGACGGCAATGCTCGTAGAGAGAGTAGCCCTCTGCGGTGGTCTCATAGTGTCCGTAACGGTCGTGTTCCTCCGGCCCCAAGGGGTCTCCACGGAGAAAGGGTACCTTCTCGGATAGGATTGCCTCGTCGCCGGTCGCGGTCACGTAGTGAGCAGTGACGAAGGGAAGCCATAATAGGTCATCAGAGCAACGCGTGCGCACCCCGCGCCCCGACGGCGGGTGCCACCAGTGCAGCACGTCTCCAGCCTCAAATTGGTGGCCCGCCGCCCGTAGTATGTGGTCTCGGGCAAGATGGGGCGCGGCGAGCACCAGGGACATCACGTCCTGGAGTTGATCGCGGGAGCCGAAGGCGCCGGATGATTGATAGAGAGCCGAGCGTCCCCACACCCGGCATGAGAGCGCTTGATAGAGCAACCAGCGATTGAGCAGTAGATTCATCGCGGGATCGGGGACCTGAACTGTGAGGGTACCCAACAGATCGTTCCAGAACCTGATCACCTTGTCCCAGGCAGCTTCGACCTGAGACGTATCTTGATATTGTCTGATTAGCTGGAGTGTCTCCTCTCTGTCCGCGCCTTGGCCCAGCAGGAAGAAAAGCTCCTCTACCTCACCAGGAGCCAACCACACGTTGGTCTGCAGAGCTGCACAGGGATCCTGGCCCGGCCCCACGGCGCCGGCCAACCCGAAGCGGTAGAGCGCGGCCGGGTGACGAAGATTCCCCATACGTCCCAGGAACTCGGCCCGGTCCGCTGTTAGCCCGTAGGGCTCCCTGCTGGCGGTCACGAAAGCCACCCGCTGACCAAACGCTTCATTGTAGGGATTGCGGGCTAACAGAGCATTGCTGACAGCATCGAATTCTGGAATCACGTACTGCCGGCTCTCATCCTGGATCGTGCCCAGCACCCACTCAGCGTAGAAGGTTGCTGTGATCCGGCGGTTGCGGCTGCACGTGTTTTCCAGTCGCAGATGTATCACCTTGACCGGTGCATCCGGGACGACAAAGAGACGCAGCCGTTGCTTGATGCCGTGGCTGTGGTGTTCGAAGACCGAATAGCCGGCCCCGTGGCGGACCAGGTAGGGAGCCGAAGCACCGGCAGGCAGAGGTGTGGGAGACCAGACCTCTCCCGTCTCCTCATCCCGTAGATAGAGGGCCTCACCCGGTGTATCGGTCACTGGGTCGTTGCGCCACGGGGTGAGTCGATTCTCGCCACTGTTCTCTGCCCAGGTATAGCCCGATCCCGCTTCGGAGACCGAGAAACCGAAACCGGAATTGGCGATGACGTTGATCCAGGGAGCCGGTGTCAGTTGGCCCGACTCAAGGTAGATGACATACTCTCGCCCATCTGCGCTGAAGCCACCTATCCCGTTGTCGAAGAGTAGGTCAGTAGGCCGGGCCAGTGGCGTGGTGGCCAGCTTCTCAGCCTCCGGGCGAGGCCGGGTGGAAACGAAGCGTGGGAGGTGAGTGGGTTTCTCTCCCAGTCGCTCCAGTTGCTGGGCCAACGTGCCCTTCTTCCCATCCAGGACCACCCTCGCTGCCGTCTCCAGCAGTATCCGATCTGTTTCGGCCATCTGGTCGGCGCGCAAAAGGAAGATGCCGCCGCGCTGATTGATCCACGCATCACTATCCGTGCGGACAATCAGTTGGTATAGCCGGCCCTGGAGCTCCTGATTGTAGCCACTCTCTTTCTCGTTGAGGATAACCAAGTCAATCTTGATGTGCCGGGTGCGCCAATAGGCGTGGGCTTGGAGCAGTTCGCGTACCAGTGTCCCTTCATCTTCTTCGCCGTCGACACGAACCAGGAGAATCGGATAGTCACCGGAGATAGCGAACTGCCACAGCCCGGGTTGCCCTCGGGTATTCGTCGCCAACGTTTCAGGGTCGGCGCGGAGAGCCCCATGAGGATAGAGAAGCGCCGAAAACAGCTGCTGTACGCGCTTCACCTCAGATGTGCTGAGATTGAGGCGATACAGTTCCCGCTCACTGCGATCTTGGGCTTGGCTAAAGGCTCGGTCAATCCTGCCCCAAGCCTGATAGCGATGGGCCAGCCTCAGCGCCTCTTGGCGCGATCCTGCCGCCACGGTGAGGTAGGCCGCCTGCGCTGTCGTCTGTGGCTCCAGTTTGAGCTCTTGGCCGAGGGACATGATCGGGTCCAGAGTAGCGCCGGTAGTGCCGGAAAGGCCCATGTGAAGTGCGGGGTCGAGAATGGCTGGAGAGCGAACGGTGCGCCCCCGGCCCAGGAAACGGGCGCGGTCGCTCTCATACGCCCCAGTGGTCTCGCGTCCCGGCTCCACTACCAGTAAGTGCACCATGTAGGCCGGCAATTCTTCGGCGGAGCGGGGACGGCGGTGGAACAGCAAGCCATTGACCTCAGGCAGATACTCGCTCTCAATGAAGAGCTTGCTGAACGCCTGATGCCGCCGGTCGGCGGAGTGCGGTGCGAGCACCACCTCGCCGTAACTGGTCAGCGCCAGCCTGCGGGCGTGGTCGCTGTGGTTCGTCAGCGAGATGCGCCGAATCTCCACGTCGTCATCCGGCGCGACGGTAATCTCCATACGGAGAGAGATATCGTGGTCTCGGCGCCGGAATTCGGCCTGATGGGAGGAATAGAGCACCTCTTGGCTTTCCGCTGGAACACCGGTTGGCTGGCAGCCGGCCGACCAGAGATGTCCGCTATCGCTGTCCTGGATGTAGATCCAGGTACCCCAATCGTCGAGCGTGGTGTCAGAGCGCCAGCGAGTGAGCTCCACGCCTTCTGAAGCAGCAAGATGGTTCTCCAACCAGTGACTATAGCCGCTGCCGGCACTGGTGATGAGCAATCCCAGCTGCCCGTTGGAGAGGAAATGGGCCTGTGGTATCTGCCCGTCCATCGGCGCATGCCAGGGCTCCGTGGTTGGAAGTGGTTCGATCGGACGAATGACGCCGGCATCTTCGGAGGATGGACGCTCGACTTGAGCCTGTTGCGGCACTTGCTCGTGCAACAGCAACTCGACGCTCTGTATGAGTGGGTCGGCGTGCAGGCGGCGAACCATCACATTGTCCTGGAGATAGTTGACCATAGCCAGCAGACTCATAACGTGATGGTGCACCATATACGAACGCACGATTCCGCTCTTTTGGCCCAGCGACAACCGGGAACGCGTGTAGTCGACGGCCTCGTAGAAGCCATAGGGGCCGAGCATCTGCAGTTCTATGAGATGGGCAATGTTCTCCATCACGGCCCGAGGGCGCAGGTTCACGGCGAGCAACGACGCATAGGGAGAGATCACCAGATCCTCTTCCAGGCCGCGTTTGATTCCCAGCCCCGGCACACCAAAGGCCCGATATTGGTAGTTCAACCCCGCGTCAAAACGATAGTAGCCCGACTCCGAGATGCCCCAGGGAACATTCCTCCGGCGGCCATAGGCAATCTGACGGTCGACGACCGCGCGGTATGTCTGATCCAGAAGCGTACCTTCGTAACTCTCCAGCAGCAGGGAAGGCATAAGATACTCGAACATAGTTCCACTCCAGGAAAGGAGCGCCCGTGTACCGTTGACCCGGCCCAGGGGACGGGCCAGGTGCATCCAATGGCTCTGGGGAACGTCTCCCTTGGCAATAGCCACGAGACTGGCGAGGCGTGCCTCGGACGCCAGTAGGTCATAGTGGTTGCTGTCAAGTTTTCCTACAGAGGCGTTATAGCCAATGTGGAATACCTGGCGCCGTGAATCAAACAGGAACTTGAGATCCATGGCCTGGCAATAGCCCTTGG
>JAUVRU010000122.1 GCA_030597485.1 Anaerolineae bacterium | reverse complement strand
TGAGGAGGATGACCTGCGGTTGCCGTATGTTACCGTAGCTTTTGGCGCCTGGTACCTCAGTGTCCAGCTGGCTACCTTCGACGAACAGGTGATCCCTGCCTTGGTGGCCTACAATGCCGGGCCCGGTCGGGTTCACGAGTGGCTGGAGGCAGTGCCGGCCCTGGATCTTTTCGTCGAGACGATGCCCTATCACGAACCGCGGCGCTACGTGCGCATCATCTATGGCGATTACCAGAATTATCAGCGATTGTACCGATCCGAACCGTAGGTTCTATCAGGATTCGGGTAGACCTATCAACATTTGCCCTGGGGCGCGTCACGTAGCCCGGGAACCTGTATCACGTTTTCCCATCCAAAAAACTCGGGGGCGGCACGGCTTGGCCGTACCGCCCCGAAACCTCAAATGGGTCCCCTCCTTATCGTGTCACCACGTAACAAACGGGCACAGCTACAGTTTCTGCACGTCAACAGCGGCCGGACCCTTATCGCCGTCCTGAACGCTGAATTCCACGCGATCGCCCTCGCTCAGGGTGCGGAATCCCTCCTCCGTGATGGCAGAGTGATGTACGAATACATCGTCTCCCGACTCGCGGGCAATGAAGCCGTAGCCCTTCTGATTGTTGAACCACTTGACGACCCCAGTTTCACGCTCATCCATTGTTGAGAAAACCTCCTTGATACTTGCTAAGAGCATGCCTACGGCAGCCATCCTGTTCCGAACGCGCCAATACAAAACGCCCAGACCTAATGTAAGTCTGGGCGGTTGCACTTGCGTCATCCGAGACAGAACTTACTGCGTCCCAGACACGATCATACTGCAAGACGATTATCTTGTCAACCAGAATCTCATTGGTGTCGCACTTGGTCTCCCTGCTTGACAACGATGGGTTTATGTCGTACAATGGGGTTAGTTATGTCATGTTGGGGCCGGTCTCATCCCGGGCTTCGACAAGGTTCACTGCGAGCGCATGCGAGCGCATGCGAGCACATGCGAGCGCATGCGAGTACACTGAATTGCGACAATCGAGGCACAAGGCAAGAAGGCGCAAAGCCGGGTGCAGGTGCAAGAAAGGAGAGACGCTACCATGGCAATGACATCATCTGACCCAATGGACGCACACGCGAAGGCACCCCCACCTGGGCGGTCGGTCGCCAGAATGGTGCCACCCAGCCATCCGTCAGACCAGAATGACAAGGACAAGGAGCGGAACAAGCGACTCAGGGAACTTCGGGATGAGGTGCAAGACCTTCAGGCTGTCCTGGACACCGTGCGCAAGGGCGAAGCCGCGCTGCAAGATCTGGCCGCCTACATTCAGCGCACAAAGGCGGACGTCGCGGCCCTGCTGACAGACATACCGGGTGCCGATCCCGTGCGCCACGTGTGCAATCTCTGTGAGCAGATCAGCGCATCCCCCCTCATTCAGAACCCCGAAGACACCTTTGATACCCAGACTCAGTTGCACCATTTGAACTTGCTCGATGGTCAGTGCAAGAAACTGATATTTCAGGTCGGCATGATAACCATCCCCGAACGGGTAAACGCATGGCTTAGGATGGCACGACCCGGCTACTACATCCCCTTCCATGCCGTCTTTGAGGATGAGCTGCCGGACTTCGATGACCGGGTCAAGGTGCTGAACTACCTCGCCTGGGCGCCCAGGGCAATCGAGAGTGGCCTGGTAAACGCGGAAACCGGCCTCATCTACCGCTACTCCCTGGATCCTGGAAGGCGGTGGGCTACCTTCCTGGGACTGATAGTGGCGTTTGCGGCTGTCTTCGCTCTCATCGCCGGGGTGGCCCATCTGCCGATTCAGGGATGGCCCCTCCAGCAGAGCCACATGGCCACACTGCTGGTGGGATGGGCATCCGTGCTGGCCGGGGTGGTGGTTCATATTGGTATTGGCGCTGCCAAACGAGCCCAGGCGCAAGGCGGACGCCCCCCCATTATCGCCGTTGAGGACCTGTTTCTCTGGGTCAACGCGAGATTCGGCCATATCCTGTTCAAGATGCTGCTGGCCCTAGTCGGTTTCGTTGGCCTGGTCTTCGCCGCCGGCCCGGACAAAGTGACGCCGTTGAACAGCTTCCTGGTTGGGTACAGCCTCGACAGCGTGGTGGAGGTATTCAGCGTCAGCCTCGAGCAGCGCGCGACTGCATACGTGGCCGCCCTCAGACAGCAGCTGGGCATCGAAGCCGAAGCGTGAGTGTCAGCCGCCCTTGGGGATTGTGGACCCTTACCAGCAATCAACAGCAGGGACGGCCAAAGACTATGCGTGCATCCTGAACCCGGAAGGTGACGAAACCAGCTGTTGATGTCCAAAGACTCTCGCTCGCTAACCCATAGCTGCGGTTGCCTGGCTGCAATAGTGGTCTTGGGGCTCTGCGCGCTGGTTGGTTGGCGAGTGTGGCTGACCGCCACTTACAAGTCCCGCATCTACACCGCTGTTGGGGAGGTCCCACCGCGTAGAGTGGCCATCGTGTTTGGGGCTGGTGTGCAAAACGGTCGCCCCACGTCGGCCCTGGCCGACAGGATTGAGGCAGCCGGGGCTCTGTACCACGCTGGCAAAGTACAGAAACTGCTCATGACTGGCGACAACCGATTCCTCTACTACAACGAACCGGCTGCTATGAAAGCCTACGCTCTGGAGCTGGGGGTGCCGGACGATGCCATTGTGCTCGACTATGCCGGTCGCCGCACCTACGACAGCTGCTACCGGGCCAGTGCCATTTTCGGGATCACCGAAGCTGTGTTGGTCACACAGGGATTTCACCAGGCACGGGCTGCCTACCTGTGTGATCACCTGGGAGTTGACTCGGTGGGGTACGCAGCCAATAACCGGCATTATCGCCGATTACTGCGGTTGCAGTGGGAGGTGCGTGAGACCATCGCCTCAGCCGCTGCCTGGTGGGACATACACGTAGCGCGTCCCACGCCCGTCCTGGGGGAGCCTATTCCTATCGGGAGCTAGGTTGCGCTTTGAGGTGTGGACGGGGGCGCTGATTTACATAGGTTTCCCTAGACACTGGGACGGTGTAGATGCCGGGATGGTATGCCACCCGGATCCCCGATCGCAACACAAGAGACCTCCGCAACCAAGGGGGGCTTCCCCTTGCCACCATCCAGGGTCCCCCCTATAATCCACCAAACGAAGGGGTGCACTTCACCTTTGCGTGAATCCGCCAGTGCGCGAGGCATCACTGTCGGGCCGGGATTAGGGAATTGGGGATAGGAAAACATATAGTGGGGCCATACCAAGTGAGGTCGTTATGTCACTGAGAGATGAAGTCAAGGAATTGGCTCGTTCGCAAGGCGCGCAGCTGGTGGGAATGGCGGGAGTAGAAGTCTATACCGACTATCTGGCGCAGGTGGGCGAGCGCCTCCGGGAAACGGGCGCAGGGCCACAAGACTACATGGTTTCCGACGGCGCGTCCTTCTTCGCGCTTCTTTCGGACGCGCGCAATGCGCTGCCGGGTGCGAAAACGATAATTATGCTGGGTGTATATGCTTATGACAAGATTGCGGCGACCAGGAATACGCGGGGGGACTTGCGTGGTAAAACGGCCAGGATCTACAGCTACTATCCGGTTGTGCGACAGATATCCAGGCAGATCGTAGCCCTTCTGCAGAGTCGTGGTCACAGGGCGATCCAGGGACAGCATGTACCCTTGAAGTTCCTTGCTGACCGCACGGGGCTGGGAGTCTATGGGAAGAATGGCATTTTCCTGGCCGAACGTTATGGTTCGTACATCGCACTTCGTGATGTCATCACCGATGTGGAGCTAGTACCTGATGTTTACGAAAGACCCGCTTCACCCTGTGAAGACTGTGACCGATGCCTGAGAGCATGCCCAACGGGGGCCTTATACGCGCCCTACAAGGTAAATCCGAAACTCTGTATCAACCCGATCACCCGGAGGATGGCTTTTATTGAGCCGGAAACGCGCTCCAACATGTGGAACTGGGTTTGTGGCTGCGACATCTGCCAGGAAGTATGTCCCGCCAACAGAGACCTGGTCGCCCGCGAAATCGATCCTCGTGCCTGCTTTGACTCACAGCATCACTCCAGCCACAAACACCTTGATGGTCTGGAACGATCCCCTGATCTCATAGAGCTTCTTGGCGAAAGCTACCCCGAGATCCTCCGCCGCAATGCCGCAATTGCCCTGGCTAACATAGGAAAAGGCCGGCAAGAGGCTTTGATGGCTCTGAAACTACATGTTGACACTGCCCCTGCGCAATTGCAGGGATACTTCAGATGGGCAGTCAATGTGCTGGAAGACAAAAAGAATCAGGCATAACTGGCTTGATTGTACCACACGCTGCACCAAACGCCGCTCGTTGCCTGACAAACAAGGCCCCGTCCAATGTGGCGGGGCCTCTTGCTTTGGGCCGAGCCTCGACAAGTTTCAGCTTGAAAACCTGCCTCTCACTCAGTCTTAGCTGCTCATTCGCCCATCATCGACAGAACGACTTTGATCACGTTTTTCTATGTCGTTCCGTGGTCGGAATCCACTCAGAGCCCCCCTCGACCCATTCCCAGGCCTCGTCTAGCTGTGAGATATCGAAATACTTCTCGCCTAACACAAGATCGTCTGCCTTGATGATGATCTCTTCCCATGTCTTGTCGCCCACAATGGCCATTCGACCAAGTCCCGGCTTGTGTGGAGACAGTTCTTCGCAAATCACCACCTGAGCCCCATCAGTTACAGGTCCCCCCTTAACGTGGCCCAAAAAGTGTTCAGCTCTTGGGGGTCACTTCAATGTCCTGGATGTAGCCGACTTCTTCCAGCACCCGCAGCGCTCGTTGAGCTGTCCGCCGCGACATATGGGACTGAGCCGCAATCGTACCAACCGCAGCCCGGCACACCCCATCCGACATCCGGCAATACCGCCACACCATTCCGTACACCACCGCTCCCACCATACCCACGCCCTCCGCCACAATGTCAATCAATGGGGTAAAACCACGAACTTCAGAGAGAAATGTCGCCATAGCTTATCTCACAACGAAGACACCCCAGAGCAAACGCCCGCGCGGGCTGCCGCGCGTGGCTATTTTGCCGCTCAGATGGGGCTGGAAGCGGCGCAGGGCGTTGGGGGTCGATGGTTTCCAACCCCTTTCCCCGTGGGCGGGATTCTGGCCTTTCCCCCCCGCAGCAGGAAGCGGGACGGGACTTCGCCGATTTGGCGTAGAATCCGTGGGTCTGGCGGTTCTTGGCGGTGCGTCCACTATGGGCTGCGCATAGATCAGAGTCGTGCATTGCCCAGGCTCTGCACGGCTTGCCCTTAGCGGTGAGGGCTTGGCACCATTTGGAATCGGTGTCGGATGACATAGGCTGTGATTTGCAGGATGATCAGGTAGATGACGAGGATGAACGCGATGGGAATAGCATTGAGGTCATTCATTGTCCCCTTCCGTTTCCGTTCTGTCTATCCCTCCCTAGACACTGGGACGGCGTAGATGCCGGGATGGCATGGGCTGAGATGAACTCGGCCAGGTCGGCTGGCTGGATTCGGATGGCGCGCCCCAGGCGGATGACTGGTAGCTGGTGGCTGCTGATGTAGTTGTGAACGGCGGATGGTGATAGGCTTAGCTGGTGTGCGGCCTGGCGGACGGTGAGGAGTGGCTCGGGTGGGTCTGCCCCGCACCGTCCCGGCACCTCGGGGCAAGCCCCGGTCGCGGGACAAGCGGGATCTTCGACGGCCGGCTGCCCCGCCCCGCGAGCGGGATCTACGACGAGCGGGATCTTCGACTGGCCGACCTGGGCTAGCGCCTGCAGATCGTCTCGTCTGACCATCACGTATCCATCCAGTGGTATCCCTCCCTGGACACTGGGACGGTGTGGGGTCGGTCACGAGAGCGCCTCCTCGATGAGTTGGAGACCGCGGATCAGACGCGGGTCGGTGAATTTCACGCCCAGGCCGTCTTCCAGTGCGGCCAGGTGGGCTTTTGTGGGTCTACGTCGGCCTGTTTCGATCGCGCTTATGGTGAATTGCGACAGCTGGGCGCGGTACGAGAGCTGGCGCTGAGAGAGATTTTTGAAGGCTCGCAGTATGCGGACGATCTGGCCGGTGCTCATTTTGTGGCCTCCCAGGGCCTGATTAGTACAGGTTGTTATGAGTATATCATATTGCACGGCCCTTGTCAATAGCGTAGTGCTATATTGTGTGGTATAGTTCTCTTGGGGGTGAGTGACTATGGCTGATATTCGGCGGGTGGTGGGTGCCCGGCTGCGCGAGGCGAGGATTGAGGCAGGCTTGACTCAGGAGGCGTTGGCGCATCAGTTGGGATTGACTCAGGTGGGGTACAGCGGGATGGAGCGCGGGCGCACTCTGATTGGGCTAGACGTGCTGTTGGACGTGTGCCGGATATTGGGCCGGCCAGTCACCTATTTTGTGGGCGGCGTTGCGGTTGAGATCGATGACGTGTCGGAGGAGACCCGGGAGCTGGTGGGGTTGATGGAGAATCTGTTACAGCGAGAACGGGAGACGATCTTAGGGTATGCGCGTTTTGTGGCCCAGGAGAGCGCGAAGGAGTTTGATCAGTAGGCAATTGGCGTAGCGCTGTGCCATGCGCCAGTTCCAGAATGATACCGGGGCGGTGTCGCTCCCTGGACACTGGGACGGTGTAGATGCCGGGAT
>JAUVRU010000205.1 GCA_030597485.1 Anaerolineae bacterium | reverse complement strand
TGACAAGCGCCACCGAGAGACTGATCGCCAGTATCAGCCCCATTCCACTTCTCTTCATTCGGACTCCTCCTTGACACGGCATTATTATCGTTCGTTTATGCTCCAGTTGTCCCTGCGACACAAGAGCACCTAGTTTATACTATTATACCACATTTTCGGCGTCGTTACAATGGTTATTTGGCGATTCTGCTGGAATCTGGCCTGGACACTGTCCACCAGCTTCGCGGCCGCTGGGCATCGAGCAGTCAGGCCCGCAGTATCCCGCATCATACCCACTTGCTCTCGACCGTATCGGGCCGGTAACTGTCAATGTACTCCAACGCGCCCTCGGCATCCTCAGCCACGTGCAGCAGACGCCGGTGGCCGGACCTGGCAAATCGCTCCCCATAGAGCCGCTCAAACATCTGTAGCAGGTGATCGTAGAAACCTTGCGTATTCAGCAGCACGATGGGCTTGGTGTGAAGCTCCAGCTGCTTGAAGGTCAGAACCTCCAGAATCTCCTCAAGGGTGCCAAAACCGCCCGGAAGGCCGACAAGAGCGTCAGCCCGGGCTTCCATCACCGCCTTCCGTTCGCGCATGCCGCCGGTCACCACCAGCTCGTCTGCATCCTGGTAGGCGAGACCTCTGGCGTGCATGAAGTCAGGTATGACGCCAACCACGCGTCCGCCGTGATCGTGAACGGCCCTGGCCAAGGCGCCCATCAACCCGGCGCCTCCGCCGCCATAGATGAGGGTCAGACCTCGCCGGGCCATTGAAGCTCCCAGCTCCGCAGCCGCCTCGAAGAAAACGGAGTCGACTGCGTCACTGGAAGAACAGAACACACAGACGGATTTTCGCACGTGGACCCCTCTTCATCTCAACGTCGATAGTGCAGATTGAATCCTGTCGAGCGCCTCCACCAGCGTGGCCCGCGGACAGCCGAAGTTGAGGCGAACAAACCCCTCTCCCCCCTTCCCAAAAGTCGAGCCATCGTTCAGGGCAACCTTGGCCTCTTGCAGGAAAAACCGGTGCGGATTGCCTGGGATGCCGGCGTGGCGGCAGTCGAGCCACCCCAAATGGGTCGCTTCCGGCCTGGCCATGTTGATACCCGGCAGATCGTCAACGGCCTGGACAAGATAGTCCAGATTTGACTCCAGATAGGTTAGGAGATGATCCAGCCACGGCTGTCCGTCCCGGTAGGCGGCCAGGGCAGCCACGTAGCCCATGATGTTCACATCGGGCACAAGGCCGACGCGCGCTGCTTTGAGACTCGCTCGCAACTCTGGGTTCTGGACAATCGCCACTGAGCAGTGAAGACCAGCCATATTGTACGTCTTGCTGGGGGCCATTAAAGTGATGGTCTGGCTGGCAATTTCTGGGTCCAGAGAGGCGATGGGCAGATGTCGTTTTCCCTGGAACACCAGGTCGCAGTGGATTTCATCTGAGCAGATCACTATGTTGTGACGAAGACAGATTGCAGCCATACGTTCCAGTTCATCCCGCTGGAAAACACGTCCTACTGGGTTCTGGGGATTGCACAAGATGAAAATGCGAGTCCGTTCAGTGATGGCCTCTCCAAGAGCGGCAAAGTCGACGGTATAGCGTCCGTCCGGCTGGCGAGTCAATTCCATTCCGTCTGGAGCAAGCCGGGCATTGGGCGGAGCATCGAGAATGGGAGGATAGGCAGGGGTTTGCATCAGCACCCCATCGGCCGGTGATGTCACCGCCCAACAGGCCAGATTGAAGCCTGTGACCACACCGGGCACGAAGATCAGATCCTCGGATGACACCTGCCAATCGTAGAGATCTGCCAGTCGGTCGACCACAACCTCGCGCAGTTTCGGTGGTTCTGTCCCGTACCCGAACACCCCGTGGTCCACGCGTTCGCGCAGCGCTTGGATGACTGGCTCAGGCGACCTGAAATCCATGTCCGCCACCCACATCGGCAGCACATCCCGATCATAACGATGCCACTTGGCACTTTCGGTGCAGTGCCTGTCGATCAACTCATCAAAATCGTAGGTCATCGGGTGCCGCCGCCTTTCTTCTTAGTGATCGCACAGCAAAGCCGGCCAGTCGATGGCCTGGACCGTGGCCTGCAGCCTGTGGTCATCGTCCACCTCGCGAAAGTCAAGGTTCAGGAACACCCTCTCGGCCAGCGGGCGAACCGCTTCCAGGGGAATGACAGTGTCTCCCCGCCCGTGATAGATAACCGTGGGCATGGACACGGACGGCGGCAATGCATCGGCGAAATCTGGCCAGGTGAGGGCTGGCGCCAGCAGGATCAGCTTCCTGACCTGCCCCGGATGCTGGCAGGTGAACAGTGCCCCCATCAGCCCACCAAAGCTGGAACCGATGATGGTCCAGTCTGGCTGATCGCGAAGAAAGGGCAGCAGCTGCGCCATCCGCGCCTCCAGCGAGCCGTCGAAATCCGGCGTCAGAATGTGGGGGAACTGGCGGCGTAGCAGCTTGGCCTTGAAGCCCTGCCCGCTGCTGACCATGCCGTGGATGAAGATAAGACGATTGATGTTTGCCATCATAGCCTCGGAGGCTCACCGCAATAGGTATCGGTTACGGTTAAGGCTGAGGTTAAGGTCAAGGTACTAGAACTCCCCGACGCCCCCCACCCGGAACTGTTCGATCGCCACCATGCCGACAGCGCAGACCAGCATCAACAGGGTGCTCATAGCCAGCGCCTGTCCGTAGTTCAGGGCACCGGGTTGTCCCAGAAAGCGGTAGATGGCGACCGGCAGCGTGGGAGTCTGGGGACGTGCGATGAGGGCGGTGGCCCCAAACTCGCCCATGCTGATGGTGAACGCGAAGACCGCTGCCACCAGCAGTGCCCGTCCCACGATAGGCAGGTCAATCTCGCGCCACAACCGCAAAGGGCTGGCGCCCAGCACCGCCGCCGCCTCGCGCAGCGACGGCTTGATGCTGCGCATTGCCGGCAACAGGCTGCGCACCACGAAGGGGAAGGCGACCAGGGTGTGCGCCAGCGGCACCAGCAGGGGAGCCGTGCGCAGGTTGAGCGGTGGTTCGTCCAGGGCAATGATGAAGCCAAAGCCCAGGGTGACCGCCGAGGTGCCCAGCGGCAGCATCAGCAACGGGTCCAGCAGGGATTGCAGTCGCTGGATGCCCCGCTCCCGGGCCGGTCGAGACAGCAAGCTGGCGCTGACGATCCCTAGCGCCAGCGCCAGGCCCACCGTCACCGCGGCGAAGCCAAGGGAATTGGCCAGCGCCTGTATCGGGGGCACGTATAGGATCGAATCGCGCCGGTTGACGAACAGCTCAGCGTAGTAGCGCAGGCTGAGACCCCCGCCCAGCGTCAGCGAGCGCTCAACCAGCGCCAGCAGCGGTAATAGCAGCCCTACCACCATCAGCACCACGTTGGCTGCCACCAGGAGACGGGCCCGCCGGGTGGTGGGCCACCGCTGTATCTGCTGGCGAGCGCGCAAATCAAGCTGGATGGCGCTCCGCCTCTGAACGTGGGTGTAGACCCACATCAGGCCAAAGGTGAAAAGGATTTGCAGTATCGAGAGCGCGGCGGCGACCGGCAGGTTGAACAGGTTCACCGTCTGCCGGTATATCTCGACTTCCAGGGTGGCAAACCGGGGGCCACCCAGAATCAGGATGACCCCAAAGCTGGTGAAGCAGAAGATGAAGACCAGCAGCGCCGCCGCGCCGATGGCCGGAGCCAGCTGGGGCAGAGTCACCTGCCATAGCACGTCACGGGGACGGGCACCCAGCATCTGGGCTGCCTCCTCCGTCCGGGGACTGATGTTGGCCCACAAGCCGCTCACGATGCGCAACACCACCGCGTAGTTGTAGAAGATGTGCGCCAACAGGATGATCCAGA
Source organism: Anaerolineae bacterium (assembly GCA_030597485.1). Lineage (GTDB taxonomy): Bacteria > Chloroflexota > Anaerolineae > 4572-78 > NAK82 > JAUVRU01. The sequence continues at coordinate 1,295 of JAUVRU010000205.1, read as the reverse complement.
TGGTGTGTTGCAGATCGATGGGGGCAGAATCCATCCCCAGCAAGGCCATCAGGGCCAGGTTCAGACGGCTGTGCGGACCCAGACAGGCAGTGAACGCGTTGGCCACCACCACGGTGGGCAGCACAAAGGGAATGGTCGTCAGTGCCCGCAGCAGCCATTTGCCTGGAAACCGGTAGCGGGCAAAGACGTATGCCCCCGGAAGTGCCAGGAGAACGGTCAACACTGTGGAGACAGCCGCCTGCCAGAAGGTGAACCAGAGAACGCGGGCGTAGTAGTCGCTGGCGACCAGCCGCCGCAGCCCCGACAGGTCCAGCACCCCTTCCGGTACAAAGCTGACAGCGAAGATGGACAGCAGCGGATAGAAGAAGAAGACCGCAAGGAAGAGCAGCGGGACCAGATAGAGCGATCCTACCAGCAGAGTGCGTCGTGTCACGGTGTGTCATGCCTTTGCGTAATGAGTAATACGTAATGCGTGATGCGCAAAACGTAAATGTGAGCGGCGTCTGCCCACAAGTGTTCCGCACATCACGCCTTACTCGTTACGTTTTGCGGTTTACGTTTCACGTATTACGTTTTGCGTTTCACGTGACCCGTAATGCGTAATCCGTAATTCGGAGGGTATCGCCTGGCATCACCCTAGCGCAATACCGCCTCGGTCCACGCCTCGATCCAGGACTCGCGGTTGGATTCGATGGCCTGGGGCGAGACGGTGGAGGTCTCCTCCGGAATCTGGGCGAATTGGGCAAAGACGTCGGGCAGGCCGGCGGTCTCGTTGGCAGGAAAGACAAACATCTGCAAGGGAATGTCTTCCTGGAAGCGTTTGCTCAACATGAAGTCCACCAGCTTTTCGGCCAGATCCCGCTGCTCCGTCCCCTTCAGGATGCCGACGAACTCAATCTGGCGGAAGCAGGCGCCGTCAGCCAGCACCACGCCGGTAGGTGCTTCATCCATCGGTTCCTCAGCAAAGTAGACCTCGGCCGGCGGGCTGCTGGCGTAGCTGACCACGATGGGCCGGCTGCCGTCCGATGCGGCTGAGAACTCACCCCAGTAGGCCTCCTCCCAGCCATCCACCACCAGCACGTCGTTGGCCCGCAGTGCCTCCCAGTAGGCCAGGTACCCGTCCTCGCCGAAGTGGCCGATGGTGGTCAGCAGGAAGGACAGCCCCGGCGACGACGTGGCCGGGTTCTCGACCACGGTCAGCCCCTGGTACGCCGGTTCGATGAGCGCTTCCAGATTGGCCGGCGGATCGATGCCCTTGTCCCTGAACCAGGATTTGTCGTAGTTGAGACACACAT
>JAUVRU010000445.1 GCA_030597485.1 Anaerolineae bacterium | reverse complement strand
CCGGCTGCAAAGGCAACGCCCACAGGCAGCAAGCCGGCAAAACTGGCCACGGCCGACTCGGCGCCATCCCGCAGCGTGATCATCAGGAAGAGCAATCCGCCGACGAGCACGAGGGGGATAAAGATGGAGGCCATCGTCGCCAGGCGCTTATTCAGTTGGGACTGGTTACCCTGGTCCCCAGTTGTCGTGGCTTCACTCATGGTTCCCCCTTTCTATGATGCACCCGATGCTTCGATCAACTCTTCGATCAGCTCGGTCAACTTTTCTTCGGTCAGAAGCCCCGTCCACTGCCGGTGGATCTCTCCACTGGGCTTGATAAAGTAGGTCGTCGGCATGCCGATCAGCCCGTAGGCCCTCACCACCTCGGCGTCGGTCGTGGTACCAGCGGGATAGGTGACGCCCAACTCCTGAAGCAGAGCCTGGCCTTCCTCACTGGAGCCCAGACTGGTGAAGGGCCCTACGTCCAGTCCGAACAGGATGACCTCCTCTCCGAACTCGCCGTGCGCCGCCTCAAAGTCGGGCATCTCCAAACGGCAGGGCGGGCAAAGCCCGGCCCATAGGTTGAGCACTACCGGTTTGCCGTGACTGAGCGTTTCCGAGAAGTTGATCTCTGCCCCAGCACCCAGCAGCTCCTCACCCTGGTAGAGCATGACCGGGAAATCGGCCGGAAGCTGGTGATCTACGCTACTCGTAGTAGAAGTCGTCCCGGCATCTGCCTGCTTGCTTTCATTCAAAGCGGAAGACACGTTGCCGGGTTCGGGCTGGATGGCATTGCTGCAGGCCGTCAATACGACCAGGGCGACGATCGCCACACCGAACAAGGTCGAGTTCCGCGTACCTTTACTCTTCACGTTTCGTTTTCACCTCCACTGTTGTCTTGTTATTCCTGGCTGACCATACTCTTGGGGCAGCGTGCGTGCTGTCGACGTGGTGCTGCTGTGTGTGGCGCACACAGTGGCGCACACATTTGCCCCTTTTAGATTCTCTCTCTGCGCCTCGCCACCCTGGAAGATGATCGTGTCGGGCTTGAACGCGGCCCAGGCAAACCAGAAGTGGTCTCCGTGGACGATGGGTGTCAGGCTCTTACCTGCGAGAGTGCCGTCGATGGCCTGCCCCAGCACACTCCACGTCGTTCCGGTCTGCTCATCGACGATTTTGCCGTCCTCGATCAGGAAGGTCAGTTTCTGTCCCTCCAGGTTGGGGTCAAAGACGCCCGTGGCGCCGATGTCGTCTGCGTCGGCAATGGTGCCGGCGCCCAGGGCGCTGCTGGTACCATCGGCGTGAAACACCGCCAGGTCCTGCCCAGTCTGCGTATCGTTGATAACCCGCACCTCCGATAGCAGGCTCAGCGGATACGCGACGTCGGCGTCAGCCAGGGCAACGGTCACCACCCGTTCCATCGCCGGCAGGCGGTCGTCGTCCTCACCGTCGAAGAGAAAGGGGCTGCGCCCAATGGTGTCGTAACCGGCGTAGGGATTGCGCCCATAGTCGCGCTGGTTACCCGTGTCGCGCGACAGCACGATACCCTCAGGATAGGCCTGGCGAAAGTCGGCAAAGCTGACGATGGAGGACGAAAGAAAGTCCAATTGACTTCCCACCTGGTCGCCGACGATGGCCTCGCCGGTGAGTTGCTGCCACAGGCTCTCGGTCGTACGGTCGTACATCACCAGGTCAGAATTGCGCAGCAGGCCCGACGTGCCAAACTCGTACACTTGCCCATCTACGCGCCGGTCGAAGGTGATGGCCGAGTTACAGAGCGGGCAGAAGGTGACGATGACAGGAACATCGGCCACGGTGTCGTTGACGATCTCGTGCCAGGTTACAATCTGAAGCGGGTAGGCTCGCGCATCCCCATCGATCTCCAGGCTGATGACCGGTTCGTTGTCCGCCAACCACGCGGCTGCCTCATCAGATCCGATGAACTTGGGCTCGTCGATCGATGGGATGCCGTCGCGCGGTGGGCCGCCGGACAGCAACTCGTCGTACTCGATGATGTGTCTATTCCAGTTGGTGTTCCAACTACCGGTGACCCCCCGCAACCGGGTGGGTCGATCGTCCTCGGTCAAGATGCCGTCCTGTGCCGTGACCACATCGTTATCCCCTTCCGCTGTCTCGGGGACAGCGTCGATTTCAGCCTCAGTGGGAACCGCCGTCCCGGCCGGTATGGGTGCTTCGGTCGGAATCTCCGTCGGTGTCGGGGCCTGCACAGGCGTTGCAGCCCGGGCCGGCTCCTGTTCAACGACCACATTGTTGTTGGCGGCGATGTTGACCGCCGCTACGGCGCCGATTGCGACCAACAGGACTATGCCCACAATTCCGGCTACCACGAGTCCAATAGGCCGGTTCTTCTTTGGTCTATCCATTCACACCTCCATGTTTCTCGTGTATCTATGCCAATGCAAAAGCGCTGGCCCTATCCAAACAGAAGGGCCGGAATCTGTGGCCCGGCCCGCGTGAAACCCAGGTGGCGTATGCAAGTGCTATGACTCACCCACAACCGAGGTGGCTACTGGATCAGGTCTCCAGCACCTCCGTGCCAGCGGTGAGCCTGGGCGACGGGCCCGCACGGGATCGTGACATCCCTCCCGGCGCGGACTTACCTTTTCTATGATGACTTGACTGAAGAAACCGGGTTTTTGAGAGCGAGTATGGGTTCAACGTCCCTTTTCAGGCGCAGAGTCACGCGATTTGTGGGATTGTGCTACCAAAAAACCCGGTTTCTGACTCACTCCCCCCCACAGTCAAATAGCCCAGCACTTTTGTTCAGCAGAGTCATGATCAGGCTCAGCGTCCTGCAAAACTTCTACCTGCTCTATCAGGCGTTGCAGGCATCTGCTTTCACACCTATAGATGGAACCTGGCGCTCACGTCTTACCTCTGGCCCGGACTTGGGCTGTGCCAATCCTGCCGCACGCAAGCTCGTTTTGAGACTTCCCGGAAGCTGTGCTCGGGCAAGCGCATGGAAGCCCTTGAATTCAGCGAACCGGGTCAGAATCGCGGGCCGTGACAAGCTTCCGGGAAATTGATTGCGGTCAGAACAGAACACAGGACCCCACAACACCCTGGTTCCAGGTGATAAATGGGTGACAGTGGGGAGCGGGGAGACGCAGCGGTAGGCGTTTGCTTATCTGGACGGTCTGCCGGCTGAGGTTCTCCTCGATGTAGAACCAAACGGCCGGATCGCCTTCAGGTTCTGG
>JAUVRU010000300.1 GCA_030597485.1 Anaerolineae bacterium | reverse complement strand
CCATTCTGCTGATTCGGGGCTTTGTTCAATCCTTCACTCAAGGAACCAGAACCCGCGACTCGAGCTACCTGACAGTGTCGAATGGGACGTAAGTTCTCGCCGATTCTCGCAGATGAAAACACAAGAAATCTAGAAATACCAGCGTGCATCTACATTCATCTGCGTCCCGTTAGAACTGTGTAACCAGAGTGTCAGGTGTCTAGGCGATGACTGATATGGCTGCCGGGACAAGCGCAGAGACCACAGCTGAGTGTCCCATAGTCATAATGCTGAGATTCGGTAGATGGAGACTGTCCAGATCCCAACCGAGACACCGATTACCGAGGACGCAACATTCAGATGACCGTGACCATATAGGCCAACACCGCCTGGCCTCCCTACCGGGCCATGTGATAGTATTGGTATTTTGGCATTACCATGGGCGGCAGAAAGGCATTCTGCACATACGGCTTGACCAACCAATACTCGACCTCGAAGAACTGGGGCACCCACGGCGCTTCATCAATGACGATTTGCTCCACTTGACGGTACAGCTTCTCGCGGGTTACCGGATCATCCTCGGCAGCTGCCTGGTCCAGCAGTTCGTCCACGTCCGGATTGCAGTAGTGTGTATGGTTCTGTAAGCTGTCACATCGGAAAAGCACGTCCAGGAAATTGTGGGGGTCCGGGTAATCCGCGATCCAGCCCACCTCCCCGCCCCCCATCTGATTGGGGTTGTCAGGCCGGTTCAAGTCACTGAGAAACGTCGCCCAGTCAGTCTGCTGCACCTCAATCTGCACACCCAGGTTCTCTTCATATGATGCCACAATCGCCTCTACGATGCGCCCGACGGAACCTCCAGCGCCCAGCACATTGAATGTGATGTCGGGGAACTCCGTCACGTCACCGTATTTCGAATCTGCAATGAGTTCCAGCGCCTGCTCAGGGTCGTACTCCAGTGGCTTCAAGTCAGGATTCTCGTAATGGGGCATGGATGGGGGTACGATTCCCCAGGCCACCGGCCTGGTCTTCTTGTACACTATGTTGACGATTCGTTCCCGGTCGAGCGCGTGATTGAAAGCCTGTCGCACTTTCATATCGTCAAAGGGAGGCTTACTTGTGTTGAGGCCAACATAGAAGACCCCCATGCTGTCCACCTTGTGCAGATCCTCACTGAGCGGATTGGTGGGATCGGATACGCGGTCAATATCGTTCAAGCTGACCGCGGTGACATCCAAATCGCCTTGCTCGTACATAACCATGGCCGAGCCCCCCATCAGCGTGAATTCGACGCGTTCCGGCTGAGGTTTCGGTTCGCGGTAGTAGTCCTCGTTGCGTTCCAGCACCACCCGCTCACCATGCCTCATCTCATCCAGCTCGAAGGGGCCAGTGCCATTTGGGTCGTCAGTCCAGGTAGCACCCCCGCGCTCAACGTTCTTCCGATCCAGCACGTAGGAAACGGGAAAGGTCAGTTTGGAGAGGAAATAGGATCGCGGCCGGTCAATGGTGATCTCAATCGTGGTGTCATCGATGACCTGGATGCCGTCAACCTCATCCGTTTCGCCGCGCAGTTTGTCCCGACAACCGATCACGTCACCCAGGTAAGTATCGGCAGTGAAGGAACCGGTCTTGGGGTCACACGCGCGCTCAAACGACCACTTGAAGTCCTGAGCCCGCACCGGCTTGCCATCGTGAAACCGAGCATTCTCCCGAAGATAGAACGTATAGACCCTTCCGTCCTCACTGATCTCCCACCGCTCGGCCAAGTCGGGGATCAGATTCAGATCACGATCGAAGTTCACCAGGCCACTGAATATTTCCACGATATACTCGGCGGAAGTCGCATCACCGCTCAAGTGAGGATCAAGTGTGGGGGGATCGCCACCCGCCACCACGAGCACTTGAGCGCCTGAGGGGGCTGTGTCCGGGGGGACAGTGGGCTTACGTGGCGCCTCGTCTGGCTGCGGCGGAGAGGCCGTTACAGGAAGGTCTCCTTCCTCGACGACAGACGTCGCCCTTCCTGGCTCCGGCCACTGCTGCATCAGCTGGCTCCCTCCATAGAGGCCAGCCACACAGGTAACAGCCAAGCAAACGAGCAGCAGAACAGCCACCAGTGGTATCCAACGCTTCTCCTCAAACATGCTGCCTCTTCTTTCAGATTGGCTATTCAATGATCGACACTTCACCAATGCCGGTCGCTCAGATCACCACGGAACACAGCGCTGCCACCGGACCGATGCTTCAGCACCACGCAGCACGTGCTATTCTAGGGGCAAACTAGTCAAAAGTCAAGACAGTCAGGCCTCCAGCGTCTTGGTGCCAATGGGCAGCGTGAAATTGAACGTCGAGCCCTGACCAGGACGACTCTCCACCCACACCCGACCGCCGTGAGCCTCGATGACCGCCTTCACCAGAAACAGACCTAGCCCGGCGCCCGGCGTCTGCCGAGAAAGGCTGCTGTCCACCCGGCTGAAACGGTCAAAGATGCGTTCCTGCTCGCTGGTCGGGATGCCCACGCCTTCATCGCTCACGACCATCACTACCTCGCTGTCCTTGACCCGACCGCCGACTCGGATGAGTCCCCCATCGGGCGAATACTTGATGGCATTCCCAAGCAGGTTGCTCAACACCTCTCGGATTCGCTCGTAATCGCCTCTGACAGGCGGAAAATCAGGCGGAAAATCCAGGGAGAAACTGTGCTGGTCGCTCTGGGTGCGGACTCCCTCCACCGCTTTCTCCGCCATAGATGGCAAATCGAGATAGGCAAACTGAAGCTCAAGGCCTCCTGCCTGAAGACGGCTGGCATCCAGCAAGTTGTTGATCAGCTTATTGAGTCGGTCAGCCTCCTCTTCAATAACAGCCAGGCCGTCGGCCAGGGTCTCCTCGTCCCAGTCAGCATCACGACGCGATAGTGTGCCCGCATAACCCTTGATAATGCTGACCGGAGTCTTAAGCTCGTGGGAGATGATGGAGAGCAACGTGTTCTTCACCTCCTCCGCGTCGCGCAACAGGCTCACGTCCCGCACATTGGCGACCACGTTGGTTATGTTGCCATCTTCGTCGTACGCCGGCGAGTAGTTATCCGCCAGGCTCACTTTCACCCCATCGGCGCGCTGAGTGTCACCTTCGACGTACAGACGACCATCTGCAGGAGGATTGACCAGAGGGCAAGCGGTGTGACACACGCTCACCCCCTGCTGGTTCCTCAGGTCCAACACATCGTAGCAATGACGGCCGATGGCATCCACAGGTAGGACACCGGTCATTCCCGTCAGCGCTCGATTCCAGGTGCGGATGGTACGATCAGCGTCCAGGATCATTACCCCGTCCCCACTGTTCTCGATGATGGCGTTCAGCCGGTCGCGTTCCTCATCCACCTGCTGATACAGATGGGCATTCTGCACTGTGATAGCAGCCTGGTCAGCGAAATCGGCCAATACTTGCCGGTCATTGGTCGTGAAATCCACGCCCCGTGACCGAAAGCTGTAAATGACCCCCGTGACCTCATCCTGGATCATCATAGGCAGGGCAACCACCTGACGCAACGCAATGCCAGCGGCAGCAGATGCCAGTCTCAGGCGGATGGACAGGTCCGGGATTTGCCACTGCCTCCGGTCAGCCGTCGCCGGCAAGTCGCGCCAGAGCGGTTCCAGAAGATGGATAGCCTGCACTGGCAAGCCATAGCTGGCCCGGGGATACAACGAGCCATCTTCCCGTCTCAACACGATCAGGCCAGCCTGGCCACTCAGGATTTCGACCGCATTTTCCAGGATGAGTCTGAGCAGCGAGGGAAGATCAAGCCGGGAAGTCATGGCCCGGCTGATCTGCAACAGGTGCTCGCGTTGACGAAGACGGTAATCAGGAAACATGGGCAGACATCCTGTGTCTCAGCTACCCCCCAGCGATTGCACCGCACTAAGAAGAGCGGAATGTAGCCGCCCGTTCGACACCACCACGCCCCAGTTCCCCGACAACCGCCGCCCTCGGCCAAAATCCAGGCTAGCGCCGCGAGCATCGGTGACCCGACCACCGGCCTCTTCAACCAGCAAGCAGCCAGCGGCGTGATCCCAGATACATTCATGGTAGTAGGGGGTGTCGGGTGAAGGGAGACGCAAGTATAT
>JAUVRU010000239.1 GCA_030597485.1 Anaerolineae bacterium | reverse complement strand
GGTAGGGAGCTATCGAGCGAGCCAGCAGGGCGACATCGCCGGGGCGCTTGTTGTCACCCACGATACGCTCTTTCAGCCAGCGGAGCGCGGCTCGCACCTCGGTCGCCCGATCAGGTGCCTCGATCAGCTTGATGGCCCCTGTTCCACTCACCTGGGGGACCTGATTGCCGCGAAAGACATGTGCTTCCAGATGGGCCAGTTGCCCGGCCGGACACGAATCCTGGAGGGGAAGCGGCTCGACGATCATCCCTGGCAGTGCTTGTTCCAATCGCCGACGGGTGGTGTTGAACCGGCGATGAACGAGGGGGCGCTGGCTGCCATCACCGGTTCCGGTCAGGGTGACAATCATCTCATCAACGTGCTGGGCCAGCACCTTTAGCAATCCGATCTGTACCTCGGTGAAGTTGTCGAAGCCGTCCACCACCAGCAGCGGCCAGTCGCAGACTGATCCGGGGGTGCACTCTTCCAGCGCCTTGATTGCCAGCCAGCCCAACCCGGCCCGGTCGGCCCAACGGTGAGACTGGAGGCGCTGCTGGTATTTCGTGTAGACAGAAGCTATCTCACGCAGCCGGGCATCGGCGTCCGGCTCAGCGACTGCATCGGAAAAGGCCTCCGGCAACACGCGAGCAGCCTTCAGTTCCCCAATCAGCTGCTGCAACACCTGGATGAAGCCGGGGCGGTCGATCAGCGCCTGGTAGTGAATAAGGGGCAGCTCGTCCACCACAGCCCGAATCAGACGGTACTGAACCGGCTGGCTCAGTTCGGTGTAGACCTCTCCGGCATAGGTGAGGCATTCGGCATACAGGCGGTCAAAGGTGAGGAGGCGTACGCCTATGGCGCCCCCAACTTCAGCCATACGTCGGCGCCAGGCGCGCACCTGCAAGTGGGTGGGCACCACGACACGAGGCGTGGATTGCAGTCCCATGGCCGCATCACGAACCCGGCTCAACACATATGCAGTTTTGCCGGCCCCGGCCGGGGCAAGATAGAGATGGATTGACACCTGAGTCTCCTGATCAGGGCGGGCGGAGAACACCCAACCTCAGTGAAATTTGGGATAATTAGGGATAATTTGGGATACTATTGGGAATCTCCGATCACTTGACTACTTCATTATGTAGTAGGTGCCCCGTTTGTCACCGATTTTCAGCAGCAGCCCCTTGCGCACCAGGTCGGCCAAATCGAGCCGCAGCGTTTCCGGTGTGACGGTGGGACAGATTTCGCGGTAGTCGCGGTTGGTAATGCGACCGAATTCCTGCATGTGGGCCAGTGCCCGCATCTGGCGTTCATTCATGTTGTGCTCCCACACCGGTACCGGGCGGCGCTCGCGGGCGTTGCGCAAGGTGACGCAAAACGAATAGGGGGTGGCTTTGAACTCGGGTGGTGGGTGGCCGTGTTGCAGCATTTCTTCGATCATGCGGTCAATGCCCAAACCCAATTCCTCAATGTATCCCCATTGGAACAGCCCGGCGACAAGGCGAGGATTACGGGAGAAGTGCTCGTCCACGATGTTGTCCACCGTGATGTAGCCGGGCAGACCGCCCGGGCTGATGACCTCCAGCCGGTCTTCGAACATGCGGATCTCGACGCGGCGGCCAGAGAGGCGGTAATCCCGGTGGGTGATCGCGTTGACCAGCGCCTCACGCACGGCAAAGCCGGGATACTCGGGCTGTTCCTCTCGCTTGAGCTCGATCACCACGGCCCCCACCCGCATCTCCTCCCAAGTGATGTTCCAGGCCGCCTCGATCAGACGTGCCAGCGGCCCCTCCAGCTCGGCGCGCCGTCCGTAGCCGGCCATGCCGTCCTTTCCCCGTGGCTCGCTGCCCACGAAGCGCACAAAGACGACACCGCTCTGGGGCAGGTACTCCTGCGGTCGTTTGCCGAACAGAAGCAGGCCGGATGTGGTGGGTGTGCCATCGCTCGTCAGCGCCCCGATGCTGGCCAGGTGATCATCCACCGTGCCGCTGATTGGCCGGCGACCCCGTTCGGCCCGCTTCTCCATGTACTCCTCGATGACGTCGTCCTGCAGATCGGCGCGTTTGGCCCCGATTACTGGCTCCGACTCGAAGTCGGCGCTGGACTTGGTGGCGGCCAACTGGCGGATGGCATCACCACCCAGCGGCCGGTTTTCGGACCCTTGCCGGATGAGTACCCGGCCGTCGGCCAGGCTGTGCAGCTCGGGGCTGCGGGGCACGCTGATATGGACCACCAAACCCTGGGGGAGTTCGGCCTGTCCCCACTGGGTGACGACCGGCGGGCGACAATGGCCCAGCGCGCGTGACAACAGCGCCTCCACGTCCTCGGCCAACACGTCGCCGGTCAACTCGCCCCCCTGAGTGATGCCCACCAGCAGGGTGCCGCCGTCGGCGTTGGCAAAGGCCACCAGCGTCTCGGCCAGGCCCTCGATATCTGGATCTGGCAGAAATGCGGTGGTATGATTGGGCCCACGGACTAACAGGTTTGTCAGGTTGGTTCGCATGATATATTACCTGATGAGTGCTGGGAGAAACGTAATGCGTAATGCGTAATGCGTGATCCGTGAGATCAGGATTCGTCTTCGGTTGTTTTGCGGATTCGTTCGCGCAATTCGTCTATGACGCGTCGCTGGCCGGTGTCCGGATCGTCGTAGTGCCAGTGCTCCCATCCGTTGCAGGGGGCGTTCTTGATGTGTGAGGCAACCTGATGAATGGAGCCGACAAATCCCTGCGATGTCAGTGATCCGTCAACCAAGACGGTGGCTTCTCTTTCGCCTAGGGGACCGAAGTAGAGGCTCTGCCCCGGCTGCAGCAGTCCCTGCTCCAGCAATGTCCCGAAAGGTACGCGGCGTTGCCTCCGTTTGCTGCGGGTGACAAAGACATCCTCTTCGAAAGGCAGTGGTTGCACCGAGTCAATTCGTTGGCTGGCAACGCGAATGTAACCTTCGTCGCGTTCAATGCCACTCCAGTTCCGGTGCAATTTCCTGGCCACTGCGCCGGTGGTGCCGGTGCCAAAGAATGGGTCCAGCACCACGTCGCCCGGGTTGGAGCTGGCCAGGAGGACACGATAGAGCAATGCCTCCGGCTTCTGCGTGGTGTGGGCCTTCTCTCCATTGACCTTTAGCCGCTCGTCCCCGGTGCAGAGGGGGATCTCCCAGTCGCTGCGCATCTGTTTGTCATCGTTCAGACGTTTCATCGCCCGGTAGTTGAAGGTGTAGCGAGCCCCACGTTCTTTCTGTGCCCAGATGAGCGTTTCGTGGGCGTTGGTGAAGCGCACACCCCTGAAATTGGGCATGGGGTTCGTCTTCTCCCAGATGATGTCATTGAGGATCCAGAAACCGATATCCTGGATCAGTTTGCCCACCCGAAAGATGTTGTGATAGCTGCCGATCACCCACAGGGTGCCCGTTGTCTTGAGCACACGGTGGCAGGCACGCAACCAGGCCTCGGTGAAAACGTCATAGGCGGCGAAGTCGGAGAATTGGTCCCAGGCATCATCCACCGCGTCCACCCTCGTCATGTTGGGCCGCCACAGATCCTTCTGCAGTTGCAGGTTATAGGGCGGGTCGGCGAAGACGAGGTCTATGCTGTCCTCAGGCAGATCACTGAGGACCTCAACGCAATCGCCGCGAAGGATTCGGTTGAGTGGCAGTTGGTGTCCAGGCATTGTTCCTACTCCTGCCCTTCGTCCCAGAACTGCGGCATACCCCACAGTCGCACGGTGCCGTCTGTGGACGCCGAGGCGATGATTCTCCCATCGGGGGAGAAGGCCACCCCGGTTGCTGCCGCCGTGTGTCCTTCGAGCGTGCGCAACAGTGTGCCATCGTCCCTCCGCCACAGCCGTACGGTGCTATCTTCCGACACCGAGGCCAGTATCTCCCCATCAGGGGAGAAGGTCAGGCCGGTTACCCGGCCTCTGTGCCTTGCCAGCGTGTGAAGGGGGATGCCGTCCGCGACCCGCCACAGCCGCACGGTGTCGTCGTAGGACCCTGAGGCCAACGTCTCGCCGTCGGGTGAGAAGGCTACGCTCTCCACCGCTGCCGTGTGCCCCTCGAGCCTGTACAGCAGGGTCTCATCCTCTGCCCACCAAAGGCGCACGGTGTTGTCATAGCAGGCTGTGGCTACTATCTCCCAGTTGGGGGAGAAGGCCGTGCCCCACACAACCTGCGACTGTCCCACCAGCAGGATGTGCGGTCGGGTGCCGTCGTCGGGCCACCAGAGGCGCACGGTGCCGTCCTGAGATGCCGCGGCTAACACCTCTCCATCCGGAGAGAATACCACGTTGGCCACTGCCGCAGAATGTCCTTCCAGGACGTGCAGCAGGGTCCCGTCGTGAGTCTGCCACAGCCGCACGGTATTGTCGTAGCCGCCTGAGGCCACGGTGTTCCCGTCGGGTGAAAAAACCAGACTCGTCACCGAATCCTGGTGCCCTTCCATGCTGTGGACGAGGGCGCCATCCCAGGCGCGCCATAGCTGGATTGAGCCAGCCTGGGACCCCGAGGCCACGGTGTTCCCGTCGGGGGCGAAGGCCACGGTCGCGACGGCGGCGCTGAACTGGTCCAGGGTATGAAGCAGCCCGCCACACTCGGGGGACTGGTCAACGCATCCCCTCGCCCGCCAAGACCGTACCCTGCCGTCTGCGCTTCCCGATGCCAGGGTCTCACCATCAGGGGAGAAGGATAGGGTCTCCACCCGCCCCGTATGTCCATTTATGGTGTGCAGCAGAGCTCCATCCTCCGTTTTCCACAGCTGCACGGTGCC
>JAUVRU010000283.1 GCA_030597485.1 Anaerolineae bacterium | reverse complement strand
AGTTGAACTCATTCATCGCTCCTTGAAAGCCATCCCGCACCGCCGCATGAATGGCCTGCACCGCTTGCTCATACGCCAGCTCCATGGGTGGCTTCTGGTCGGCGCCGAAGTCTTGCAACACGTAGGCTTCAGCGGCCATCCGACCCGGTGGACGACCGATGCCGATGCGCAGTCGGGGGAAGTCACGTGTTTTCAGATGGTTGATAATGGTGGCGATGCCGTGATGCCCGCCGGCGCCTCCCTGCTCGCGCAGCCGGAGCACACCCAGCGCCAAATCCAGGTCGTCGTGGATAATCAGTGTGCACTCCGGTGGCACCTTGTAGAAACGGGCGATGGCGCCCACCGCCCTCCCGCTCAGGTTCATTTAGGTCTGCGGCTTGGCGATTGCCACCTTGACCTCCTCGAGCTCCCCCCGCGCCAGGTGCGTTTGGTTACGCCGCTCATCGAAGGTCAGCTGGCTGGCGGTGGCCAACCGATCAACCACCTGGAAGCCAACGTTGTGCCGGTTGTCGGCATAACGATGCCCGGGATTGCCCAGCCCCACAATCAGCCATTCAGGTGGGCCTGCCGGCCTGGGCCGCCCGAAGAGTGGGAATGACAGTCTCATTGGTCACGGCGGCCGATGACGGAGTAGATCAGATTGCGGAGCACGGCCATGAACCCGAAGAGTATGAAGAGCCCCAACATAGCCCCTGCCCCATACAGGCAGGCGGTTTGCAGCGGCACGACGTTGAAGTCAAACCCTCCCTCATCTTCGGACGGGGTAGGCAAGGGGGTGCGGGTTACCCCAGGGATGGCCGGGCTGGTGGGCAGTGCTGGCTGCTCAATCACGATGGTGGGCGTGGGCGGCAGCGGGGTGGGGATCCTGGTGGGAGTGGGCTCTTCCTCAGGCACCGGTGTCTCAGTAGGTTGTTCCGGCTGGGTGTTGGCCACCACGATCTGCACCACGCTATACTCACTGTAGTTACCGTCTGCCCGGACAACCCGCACGCGTAATGAATAGCTACCGTCGGCCACCTGAGTGGTATCCCACACTTCAAGCTGTCCGTCTGCGACCGGTTCGTTCCGGATGGCGCCAATGATAGCCCAGCTCTGATCACCGCCCACCGGCTCCAGAGAGACCTCCACCTTATAGAACTGGAACTGAGGATGCATGGCACTGCCCAGGATGGGAAGCTGCCCGCGCACTATCGCGTTGTTCTGTGGCGACGTGATGACGGCCAGATCCTCCTGCGCTGGCGGGGCAGCTTGCCCCGGTAGCGGGGCAAGCGCGCTGTGCCAGCCCCAGGCCGACAGGCCGGCCAGCACCGCAATAACCATGGTGAATGCCCAGGTTCGTTTCATGAGAGTCGCACCTCGGTCTGCATATCGCTGATTCTCGTCTGCTGTCTCCCGCCGGCCCTAACAATCCGCCCTTGCACCAGCCACAGCAAGAGCACATGTCCTCAAAGGAGCTTAGTGTAACACGACTCGCTATCCTTTACAAGAAGAAACGTAACTGCTCAGGCCACTGCTCAAGTCGCGCCAAATTCGCCGGGATTGGGGGATTTGGGGATAGGAATTCGAATGAGACGAAACACGCTCACTCCCGAAGTCTGCTCGCACTCACCCAATTCTGCAGCCAGATCGGTCAGGCCAGTGTGCGCTGAAAGCGGTTATCGGCTATAATAACGGTGAGCATTGCGGAATGCTCCTAGAGCGTCCCTGAGGAGGAATACGATGCTGGTAACCACAGCTGAGCTTTTCAAGGTGGCCTACGGCCGTTTTGCCATCGGCGCGTACAATATCAACAGCATGGAGCAAGTATTGGGACTGTTCCATGGGCACGTTGAGGCTCAGGCACCCATGATCATTCAGATCTCGGAAGGGGCTCGCAGATATGCCGGCGTCACGATGCTGGAGCACATACTGCGGGCTGCTGAAGAAATGATACCCGAAGCCGTCTTTGCCGTGCACCTGGATCACGGCGACGAAGCGACCTGCTACGACTGCATAGATTCGGGCTTCTACAGCTCGGTCATGATTGATGCCTCGCACGAACCTTTCGAGGAGAACGTGGCCATCACCCGGCGGGTCGTAGAGCGGGCCCACGCCAAAGGCGTGAGCGTGGAGGCCGAGATGGGGATGCTGGGCGGGGTCGAGGAAAACATCCAGGTGGACGAGAAACATGCCAGACTGACCGACCCAGTTGAGGCGGCCGAGTTTGTGCGGCTCACGGGCTGCGACAGTCTGGCAGTAGCCATTGGCACCAGCCACGGCGCCTACAAATTCACTGGCACCCAGAGCCTGCACATTGATCGGCTGGCTGAGATTCAGCAACGCCTGCCTGGCTTTCCCCTGGTAATGCACGGTTCTTCCTCGGTGCCGCACGAGGAGGTGGAACGCATCAATGCGGCCGGGGGCGCTCTCGACCCCTCGGCCAAGGGTGTGGATGCAGACTACTTCGCCCAGGCCTACCCGCTGGGCGTGACCAAGGTCAACATAGACACCGATTGCCGGCTGGTGTGGACGCGGGTGCATCGGGAGCACTTCCGTGACCACCCCGAGAACTTCGACTTCCGCGAACCGGCCCAGGTGTTCATGGATGAATTCTCTCACTTCATCGTCCACAAGAGCCAGAAGCTGGGGTCATACGGTCACCTGGAAGAGGTGCGCGCCGCCCTTTCAGAAGCGCAAGGGGAATCTTTGCCCCTGAAACCAGATCAGTGAGATGCCGAGCACGCCCGGGCCGCGGTGAACTCCCGGTTTTTTCGGTGGAGTCGCCTCACACAATGAGAAAGAAGACGGTGGCGGTCGCGTGACCAAGAGATCCTCCTTGATCCCTCCCACAGAGAGTGACAGGGCGACTTCCGCTGTGTACCTGGGCCTGTTCCTCCTCTCGGCAGCCATGTTGGCCTTCGAGGTGGTGCTCATCCGCCTTTTCGCGCTGGCGCAGGGACACCACTTCGCCTTTATGGCCGTCAGCCTGGCGTTGCTGGGGGGTGGTGCCAGCGGTACGTTTCTGTCACTGCGCCCCGTCTTACCCCACAGTGGGCATCGCTGGCTGTCCCTGAGCGCCCTGTTTTTCACCCTGTCAGTACCTGCCAGCTATCTGCTGGTCAACGTGCTTCCCTTTGACATGTACCGCATCGCGTGGGAAGCCAGCCAGCTGCTATGGCTGGTCCTCTACTATCTGGCGCTGACCACCCCGTTCTTCTTCGCCGGCCTGGCCGTTGGCGCTGCGCTGGTAGCCTGGCCGCGGAAAGCCAACCGCCTGTACGCTGCCAATCTGCTTGGTTCCGGCCTGGGTCCACCGCTGGCGCTGCTGGCGCTGGCCATGGTGGGTGGGCCGGGCACCGTGTTCGCCGCGGCGCTGCTGGGAGGCCTGGCGTTCGTTGTTTTGGCCTGGGGAGCGAAAGGCCACGGGCGACTGCTCTGGGCGAGACCGTTATCCCTGCTGCTCAGCGCTGTCTGTGCAGCGTTGTTCCTTCTTCCCCCTGTTGCGGCCGACATCCGTCTCACGCCCTACCACGCCCTGAGCCAGGCGCTCCTGTATCCCGGCAGCCGCATCGTCTCCCAGGTGTGGAACGCCTTCTCGCGGGTGGACATCGTCGAAAGCAAAGGCATCCGCTCGGCTCCCGGCCTGAGCATGACTGCTCCCGCCGGCCCGCCGCCCCAGATGGGACTGACGGTGGACGCCCAGAACCTGTCACCCATCACCCTTGTTCCGTCATCCGAGGCCGACTTCGTTGATTACCTGCCCATCACGCTGGCTTACCAGTTGCGTCCCGATGCCGATGTGCTCATCGTCGAACCGGAAGGGGGGCTGGCCGTGCTGGCGGCGTTGCACAGCGGTGCCCGGTCGGTGGCCGTGGTGCACAGCAACCCGGCCGTGGCTGGCGCCGTGGCCCGATGGGGAGCCGGTCTGTACGACGACCCCAGAGTCACCGTCGTGGTGGACGAGCCGCGCAGCTACCTGCGCCGGGAGGACCGCCGCTTTGATCTGGTGGTGGTACCGGTCACTGACAGCTTCCAACCGATAACGGCGGGCGCCTATGCCCTGGGCGAGGATTACCGGTACACGGTCGAATCCTTTGGCGAGCTCTGGCGTCACCTGTCGCCAGATGGACTGCTTGTCGCTGAGCGCTGGCTGCAACTGCCGCCCTCCGAGAGCCTGCGCCTGTGGGGCATCCTGATAGAAACCGCGTCGCGCAGCGGCGT
>JAUVRU010000062.1 GCA_030597485.1 Anaerolineae bacterium | reverse complement strand
TCAGGGTGGCGGCATCCAGGGCAATCAAGGTTTGGGCTAGGTTCTACGGTTGTGGCCTGTGTGCCGCTGCCGACATCGAGATCGAGGCAGTAGCGACTGACAGGCCGCCTGTCAACACGAGGCGTTCGAGGCTGCAGCGCGTCTGGAACCAATCCACAGCCTGTAGCCAGGCCAGCCCGGGAAGAACGAAAATGAGAGCAAGCGCCGCTGCCAGGCGCAACGGGGACACGTCTGTGGCCAGGATAAGGAGATTGGTCAGCAGCAAGCCTGTGGGAACGAGATAAAGCGATATGGGCTGGGTCCGGTTACGATTCACGGTATGTCCTTGGGCATTCCATATCTACGTGTCCCTCGGACGTTGCGCACTATGTAGATGGCCCCTCCCACTATGCCTGGGGCTACCGTACCCACAGCATAAATCAGCAGCGAGATTGACAGTGCCATTTCTCGGCTTACACCGACCAGTGAGAAAAGAAAGACGTAGGTTCCCTCGCGCACACCCAGCCCAGCAAACGAGATAGGGACGAGGATCACTATAGAAGCGATCGGCACAAATATCATGTAGTACGGCAAGGGAAGGGTATCGCCGAGCCCTCTGGCGACCAACACAGTGATGGTGATAAGCAGGATATTGAACACCAGCCCCACAGCAAACGCCCGCAGCAAAGCGGAGTGGGTGTAGCTCTGCAGCGAATCGACCAGGGAGCGGATGAACTTGATGGAGAGAAGCCGGTCGAAGAAGGGTATCCACTTCTCCGCCGCGTTCCACAGCGGTGGGAACGCCAGAACTGCGGCTGCCAGCAGGCTTATGCTAAAGAGAAGCACAGTGATGAACACAAGCTGGTCGGGCATCAGCCGCCAGCTGAAGGCCAGTGCCACCAGCGCAATGGTCTGCAATGCGAAAAGGCCTACGAAACGATCGACCAGGACGCTGGTAACCGCTTGAGCACCTCGTTCGCTGCTGCGAGAAAGCTCGTACGCCCTGACCGCGTCGCCACCAATCCCGCTGGGAAGAATGTTTGTGAACAGAAAACTGACAAACCAAAGGGCGGTCAGCTCGCCCAGTGAGGCCGTCACTCCCTGGTCATTGACGAGGATCTGCCAGCGATATGCTCGCAGGACGACACCAGCCATTGATGCAGCCAACGCGCCCACCAAATACCATGGGTTGGCGTGGCGGATTACCTGCCACAGGACGGTGACATCTACGCTGCGCAATATCACCACAACCAGTACCAGGCTGACCGTTATCTTCAACAGGTTCAAGAGATGTTTTCGATTCAACACAGACCTCGCAGAATCGTCGGCTTATTGGGGTCCAACAATCTCCTGGTAGGATGCCACTGCGTCATCCCACCGCCCGGCAGAGGCCAGCGCCTCGGCCGCGTCAGCGCAAGTCCCTTGCCACGCCGGCTTGCGGGCCACGGCTTGCCGGTAGGCCTCGGCTGCCGGTTCCATTTGCCCGGCTGCCACATAGGCTTCGGCCAGGGTCACATAGCCGCCAACGGCTGGATGATCGGCCACCATGGCCTGATAAGCAGCAATTGACTCGGCCGGGTAGCCCGCTACTCGATAGACATCGCCCAGAAAAAGAAGGGCCGCTGCCCGGGCCACAAAGGGGTCCGGATCCATCACCCCGCCAGCCGTCATCTGGGCTGCCCACCGAGGCGCAGCTGTCACTGCCTGCTGCATCATGTCGATCATGGCCGCCGTCAGCACATCAGGCTCGTAGATCGGCATTGCCGGCTCTGAGATGATCAGGCCTGGAAACTCGACAATTCTTATGGCCGATACCGGTGCTGGTTGAAAGCGGGTGACTGCCCATACCCGACCACCGCTAATCCGCATCGATGGAGCGCGCCCAGGCAGGCTCTCCACCAACATGGCTGGTGTAACCAACTCCGCCGGACCGTCGTAATAATAATGCAGATAGCGCATCGTGTCGAATAGGGGGCCGGTGACGATCACGTCGCCGGGCACAGTCCGGTCCTCCAGGTACGCCCCTACGCCGCGCCAATCGGGTTTGGACCGCTGGTAGTAGGCGGGCAGGAAAAGCGCGCTGATAATGAACATCAGGACACAAGCCACAATCGGCAAGGTAGGAGCGAGGTGGGTTGCAGAGGCCGGCCTGCTCATCTCTATGCGTCTCCTCAGACTATCTGCTAGGGATGACACGCCCTGGGCCACAAACAGCAGGTAGATCGGCAAGAGGAAGGCATTGCGCATATGGAGTGCCCGGGGGTCGCCAAGAACAACCGGTAGCCCCGATGGCAGCAAGAGCCACAGTACGCCAAAGACGGCCAGACCCGGCTTCCGGCGCCCTGCGCTGATTATTCCCACCAACCATAGCCCCAGAAAGAGCCAGACGGCCCACCCTGCACCCGGCCCCAGAGACTGGATGGCGCTGGTCCCAATTGCCAGTGATGAGTCGTGGCCAGCATGGCCGTTCATGTATCCTGTGGTCATTCGCTTGCCCGCCATCCCCAACACCGCCGGCCACCAAGGCAGGTAGAGGGCAAAGGCCAGAGCCAGGCTGAGCAGCCACGGCAGGATGCGGGTTCTGAAGTCGCTGAGTCGGGATCGAAACCATGGCAGAGGACGCCGTCTTGGCAGCTGGCAGCTGGCGGTTTCCACGGCGACCCAAACCCCCTGGGCCACCAGCACCCCAAAGGCCAGGTATACGGTATACAGGTTCATGGCGGTGACCAGCGCATAGGCCAGCCACCATCCCCAGCGGCCGGGCCTGACCAGCGCTCGCGCCAGCGTCCAGGTGCTGAGGGTTGCTCCCAGCAAGAACAACCCATGCATGCGGGCTTCCTGGCTGTATTGCACGGCCACGGGACTGACTGCTAGCAACAGCGCACCGACCAACCCCAAACGCCGGTTCACCCAGTCGGCACCCAGCCGGTAGGTAACTGCCACCGCCAGCGTGCCAGCCACGACCGAGGGGAGCCGCCACAGCCAGTCAGTCACGGTTGATGGCAGCAGCTGATCCCATCCCCCCCAGCGGGCCATATGACCCACCAGCAGGTAGTATCCGGGGGGATGAACATCGCCCGCCGTCCATCGCAGGAGGTCACGAACCGGAAGTAACGCCTGTATGGCGGTGAAGATCTCATCCTCCCACAGCGAGTCGAGGTGAACTTGGTGCAAGCGGAGAGCGAACGCCAGTAGCAAAACCAGGATGCAGCTGACGAGTCCAAACGAGCAGTGTCTGGTGGGGACAATACCGGCTTCAGTGTCTGTCATTGGATGGTTATTTCTGTCAACGTGATAGAATCATCTGGCAGGGGGCCATTGGCGTCCGCTGCTGGCAGACGCGTGCCTGCATCAAGGCGATACATGCCGACCAGAATTCGGTAGCGGCCTGCCGGCAGATTGCTCAAGTCGAGTAGGTGATGGTCAGTGATGCTCTCTCCTATGTCCCACCAGGATGTGGGATAGTAGCCAACGACGGGTGGCCCATCAAAACCAGCCACCTGTCCGTGTTCGTCCCACAGCTGGATGAAGGCAGTGTAGTCAGCAGCGGGTTTCCCGGTGGCCTGCCAATAGAGGGTTAGATCGTGGGGAAAACCTCCCGCCGGCTGAGACAGATCGAAGCCGGTCAGCAAGATGGATTTCCCCATGCGTACCAGGAGTTCGTTGGACGGTTGCACCTGTGGCCAGTCCCACGGCACCATCTTGACGGTCGCAAGCCAGGGCCCGACTGGATCTCCGTTTGCGTCGACCGCGTCCAGCGCCGGCCGGCCAGGCTCATCGTAGCGATACAGACCAACGTGCACTCGGAGGAGGCTGGGCGCCGCCGCGTCCGCAGCCACCGGCACATAGTAAGTGTCGGCCACGACGTCGCCTGGGCGTAGCAAGGTAGTGGGCCATGCCCCTAGTCCTGGATACGTGTTTACCTGGCCGACGACGGCGCGTTCTCGGCCCAGCAGATGGACGAAAACGCTGTAGTCGGCAGTCATTGGTGCTATAGCCTGCCAATAGACCGTCGCTGGCAGCTTTTCAGCCGGGCGGACGGTGGTCTTTGCCAGGGAGTAGCCTAACAGGCGCATTTGGCCGCTGATGTCCCAGTCAACACGTTGTACGTGGGCTGGCAGGCTTTCTTCTGTCAGCAGCGGGAGACGGGCGTAGGCTGGGGCGATGTATTGGAATGGGCTGATGGCTGCCAAGAGGAACAAGCCGCCGCTCACTGCACCTGCCATGACCTTGCGCCCATTGTGAAGTGGGCCCTGGCGGCGAGCGGGCATCAGCGTTAGCAACCCGGCTGCCAGCAACGACGAGATTCCGGCAATGGCAACGAACATCAGCCGTCCCTGGGAAGCGTAGGTCTGAGCGGTCCAACGGATGAGCGAGACGAGAACCAGCACGACCCAGCCTGTCAGCAATATGAATGCTACCGGGGATAGCATGGCGGTGCGACTATCTGTGCTGCTTGGCCGGCGGTATCTGTCTCGTAGCAAGGAGATCCCGGCCACGATAATGCCCGCAAGTCCCAGACATGCAATCACGTCCAACACCACGTAGAGCCAGCGGTCCATCAAGATATTGAACGCGCCGAAGATTGCCCAATACGAGAGGCGGAAGCCCTCGAACTCGGTCTGTAGCTGGCGAAGCGTGAGCACTTCGTGGCGGCGACCGGTAATCTGAAGCATCTGGTCGAGTCCGGTTGGGTCGCCATACAGCGCCCAATTCCGACAATACCACCAGCCAGCGATCATGGCCATCAGGCCGGTGATGAGCAGGCCGTTGATCAGCCAGGTACGCCAGGTTCGGCGGTGGGCGGCACTCCAGGTGAGCGCCAGTGCCGTCAGTGGCACCAGTGCGAGCGCACTCAGTTTGGTGAGCGCCCCCAAGCCCAACAGGATGCCCAGCCATACCCCATCCCGAGCGGTTTGCCCTTCGGGGCGTTGTATGGCACGCAGCAATACCAGTATGGCGGCGGCCGCCAGCGGTGCTGCCAGATTATCATTGTTCACCGACGCGCTGATGAAGAGAAACATTGGGTTGAATGCAGTCAGCGCGGCTGCCAGCAGCAGGACTGCGCGCTCGCCAGGCCACAGACGGTGGGCGATTTTCCACGTCAACCACACGGTGACGGCCCCCATGCCCAGGGACAGCAAGCGAATGAGGTGCACGGCCAATGTGGTTCCTTGCCATGGCCAGCGCTCGCGGTCGGTGTGAATCACCATGTTCTTGTTGCCGATTTCCAGCGGCAGGCCGACGACAGCGTGCAGGTTGGGGCGATGTACAGCAGCGAAATCGCGGGTGTCCAGCATCATAGTGACTCCGGCCGCCAGCATGTAGTAGAGTGGCGGCTGGCTGCCCTCCTGCCGCCAGATGGTCTGAACGGCAGGATCCTGCACCGGCAGTCTTCGCTCGTCAGCGATATATTGAATCACAGGGTAGTGCCAGCGCTCATCAGATGCCTCGAAGATGGGGGTGACCAGGCTGTAGACTGTGCCCAGCGACAGGAACAGTATCAACACAACGATCAGCCAGCACTTGTCTGTGTCGGCTCTGGGGATAAGCGGTGGTTCCCTGTTTGGGCCGCGGGGCAGCTGCCTATCCTCCAGAGGAAGAGTATCAACCAATTTTGAGTCTCCGATAAATGTGCCGTGTTTGGTGGGCGATTCGAGGCCAATTGAAAGCCTGTCCTAGTTCCTCAGCTCCGGCCGCCAGTCTATCACGCAGGTCTGGATTGTCTGCTAATCTGGCCACGGCGTGGGCCAGCGAATCCGCGTCTCCTGGGGGAACCAGAAGAACATTGTCATTGTCGCCCAGTTCTGGCAGGGGAAAGGCCGGGTGTGTGGTGACCACCGGGCATCGGTGGCGCAGGGCAGCGATGAAGGTAGTACGCCGGAACGAAACCCCGTCCCTATAAGGCATCACTGCCATATCGGCCGCTAGCAGATGGGCTGACACATCTTCCTGCGATGTATGGCCGGTCCACAGCACGCGCTCCCCCAGCCCTCGACTGGTGATCAGCGAGCGCACCTGATCGGCATACGCCCGGTTGGTGGGATCCACATCCCCTGTCTGTCCCCCAATCATCAATAATGCAGCGTTGTACCCCCGTCGTGTCAGCCTGTCTAATGACAGGACCAGCTCCTCGCCCCCTTTGCTCGCGTTGAGGAAGCCGAAGTGAGCTAGCAGCAGCTGGTCTTCTGTTATGCCCAGAGCCGCTCGCCATGCTGCGCGATCGTAGCCTGCCGGCGGGCAAGGCTCGATGTTGCTTCCCAACGGGATGCGCTGCACGTGGGTGGCCCAGGGATATTGCTGCAAGGTGTGTTCATCCTCGGCGTTGGTAGTGATCACCGCATCAGCATGGCGGGCCAGTGCGAGGATAGCCCGCCAGCGCAGTGGCCCTGCCTTGGGGAAGAGATAGGGGACCCTCAGGTCGTGAAAGGTTACCACGATACGCGGTCGGGGCTTCCTCGGCCCAAGTGTTTTTTGCGTTTGCAGCCGCCATGGTAGCCAGTTGACCCACCCGGTCAGGTCGTAAGCAGCTGCCTGGTACTGAATGTGCAGCACGTCGGACTCATGCTCGGTCAGGTGTTGATCGATCTGATGCCAGCAAGGCAACCCCCAGCCGGTGATGACCGGGTGCACGGTGGGAGGCACTGGTTCTACGTGGGCTTTGGTTGACGTGAGGATGGTGGGCTGTACCTCCAGGAAGGACAGGTGGTGTGCCAGGTGGGCGGTGTGGTCTGCCACGCCGCCCGGCATAGGGGGATACTCACCGGTCAGGAAACAAACCCCCATAACCCTCAGCCTGCCTGCCTGGTATCTATGGTCAATCTTGACCTGAGAACCTGCCAGTAGGCGGATATGCGTTGACTTCGCAGCGCGCTCTGATGCCCGGTCAACCACTTGAGTGATTCTTCAACCAATTGGACACCGTACGTGGCCAGGAGAAAGAGGCGAATGGTCTGCCCCCAGATGAGGCCATGGTATTTAGTGAAGTAACGGATCTTGCTACACTGAAAGCGGGTAGCACGAGCTGCCACTACCTGTTCACTGCTCTTGCCTTCGTGGTGGATAATGCGCGCCGTGGGCAGGTAACGGATCTGCCAGCCGGCCGCCTGGCAGCGTCGGCACCAATCGAGTTCCTCAAAGTACATGAAGAAATCCTGGTCCAGGGGACCGACCTGTCGCCAGGTGGCACGGCGTATCATCAGCGCCGCCCCCACCAGCCAGTCCACGGCCTGTGGCTTTTCCTCGTCTCTTGATGGGGCAGAGGCTTCGGCAGGTTCGTCAACCATATGGTAGCGGCGGGCATATCGATTGTTGGGGAACCATTGGTGGAGTAGTGTACTCTCCCAAAAGGCGGTGGATAGTGTCGGGAAGCGGCGACGCGATGATTGGAGTGTCCCGTCCGGATGACGAAGCTGGGGGCCGATTGCACCTACCTCTGGGTGGGTGTCCAGGTAGCGCACCATTGTCGCCAGGGCGTCGCCCACCGCCTCGGTGTCAGGGTTCAGTATCATGAGGTAGCGGCCGGTGGCATGCTCCATCCCCAGGTTATTTCCGCGGGCGTAACCCAGATTCTGGGTGTGGGCGACAAGTTTCACCTGGGGGAATTCACGCTGCACCATCTTGACGCTGCCGTCGGATGACGCGCTGTCCACGACAATGACTTCCAATGGGGTGGGTCGCTGATGGCTAATGGACAAGAGGCAGCGCTGCAACAGGTCGCATACATTCCAGTTGACGATGATGATTGAAAGGTCCATAGTGCCCTGAAGTGCGGCGTGCTTTTCTAGGATGCTGCACCCTTGGCGACTGGCAGCCGAAACAGGCGACGGGTGTTGTTCACCAATTGGTGCGCCAGCGCATCGAGCGGCACACCTCGCAACTCGGCCAGGCGCTGGGCGACCAGTGTCAGGTAGGCTGGCTCGTTACGTTGGCCGCGGTGGGGATGTGGTGGCAGGTAGGGGGCGTCGGTCTCGATTAGTACACGCTCCAGCGGAAGGTGGGTGACGATCTCTGGCAGCCACCGGGCGTTCCTGTAGGTCAACGGTCCTCCCACGCCAACGAAGAAGCCCATTTGCACAGCCTCGTCCGCCAATGCCTGATCGCCTGAGAAGGCGTGGAGCACACAGCCTGGATGTGTAAGGG
>JAUVRU010000450.1 GCA_030597485.1 Anaerolineae bacterium | reverse complement strand
GGGCATAGCTGTAGTCGGAGCGCAGCGTGTATCCGGCCATTTCAAGGGTCGGCAGAAGTGTGACCGCCGCCAGCCCCAGCCCGATGAACAGGGTGATGCAGAGAGCCGCCAAGGACCCGACGAGCGAGGAGCCGGCGGTGTCGCTGAAGGTGCGCCGCCGGTGCCAGCCCAGTGCCAGGTGATACACAGTGTAGAGGACTAACGTCAGCGTGATGAAGATCAGCGGCTGGATGTGCCCGGCGGTGGCGGCGATGCCGAAAAAGAGGCCGGCCCCTATGGCCGGTTTCAGCCGGTGGCTGGCCAGCGCGCGGTGGTAGAAGAGGAAGATGAAGGGCAACCACGCGGCCTGGGCGATCAGATTCAGGTTGCCAAAGTGAACGATGAAGAAATCGGAGAACATGTAGGCCACGGCGCCGATCAGGGGTGGAACCACCACCGTCAGGCCTGGGGAGGACTCCGTCGGTTGGCGCCCGATCATGTCCCTGAAGCACAGGTACGTGCCAGCCCCGGCCAGCCAGAGATGGAAAATCGCCAGCCCCATCAGCCCCCGATAGGTGATGTGGGGAGCCAGCCAGAAGACGAGCAAGTTGATGGGGTAGAAGATGGAAGCCTGGATGTCGGCGGCGAAAGGAGTGCCGCCCCACAGATAGGGATTCCACAGGGGGACTGTACCGTGCTGGAAAGCACGGGCAACGAACTGGTAGTTGGGATACAAGAACGAGGCCAGGTCGCCCCCCCCAGCGGGCATCCATGCCCCCGCAAACAAGACGCGCCAGAAGAAGGCGGCCGTCGCCAGTGCCAGGAGCCCCAACGCCAGCAGGTCGAGCAACACTGGGCGCGCCAGGCGTGGGCTATTGGGCTGCCTGGTCATGGGTCTCTACCTTGCTTGACCCTGCAAGAACTCGACCAGACCCTTGCGCATCTCCTTGTCCAGAGGGGTACCGCGCGGTTGGGAGCGTAGGTACTTCTTCAGCTCCTTGCCCCGCACCACCGGCACGTCCTCCCCGTCCCCGCTCAACGAGGACTCTGTTCCCTCCAGCTGCACATCAGGATTGGTGAACACGATAATGGGCACGGCCGGAGGAAGTCCCTCATCTATGACCTCGGCCAGGTCCTTGTTCAGCTGATTCGCGTTCCCGTGTGCCTCGCGGGTGGGGTTGCCCAACGACTCGTCGTTGAAGAAGAGGAGTATCCGGCGCAAACTGAAGTTTCGTCGCCAGCGTTCGCCTTCCTTCCATATCTGCCCGTCCTGTCCCTTCACCGTGAGCGCGTATATCTTGGAGGGGGTGAGCAGTACGTGGGGAACGGGAGCGGTGAAGTTGAACAGATGATGGGTGTTATCAAACCCGCGCAGGGCTTTCTCCAGGGCTTGATCCGAACGCGGTTCCTTCACGTACCGGTTGGCATTGTAGGCACTGATGTTGGCCAGCACAAAGCCCAGCACCAAGGCGGGCAAGGCGGCATAATAATACTCCTCGCTGAACGAGGCTACCAGCCCCCCGCCCAGCACGACCAGGCCGATCAGGCTTGTCCAGCGCACAATCTTGGCGCGTCTCGCTAGCAGCTGCTCATTGGTGGTAACTCTCATAGATCAATCCTCCGCTTGTGTTCTTGCGGTCTTCAGTCTGCTCTTGATAGTGCCCAGCACATCGCCCCTCACACAGCGGACGCTGAGGCGGACGGCGTTGCGAACAGCGTAACCTCTGGAGCGGCCATGGGCGATTACGACGATGCCGTCAACGCCGAGCAGAGTCGCGCCGCCAAACTCACGGTAATCCAGCTTCGTGGCCGCGCTTTTCAGGGCTGGCCTGGCCAGCAGCGCGCCCAACTTCACGGGCAGGGAACCGTCCGCGATGCCGCTCTTGATGGCACCCATCAACAGCTTGGCCACGCCTTCTGAGGTCTTGAGAAACACATTGCCAGTGAATCCGTCGGTTACCACCACGTCGGCCAGCCCGGCGGGCACATCCGTGCCTTCCACGTTGCCAATGAAGTTGAAAGGACCTTCGTTCAGCAGCGGCAGGGCATCTTTCACCAGCCGGTTGCCTTTGCCCGCCTCCTCACCGTTGGACAGAACTGCCACCCGGGGGTTGGAGACACCCAGCGTCGCCTCACTGTAGACACTGCCCATCAGGGCGTATTGGTACAGGTAATCTGGCCTGCAATCCGGGTTGGCACCAATATCAAGCACAATGCACAGGCCGGCCTCAGAGCTGACGGGATAGGCGGTGCACAGGGCCGGGCGTTTGATGCCCGGGATGCGGCCGATGTGCATAAGCGCGGCGGCCAGGCCGCCGCCCGTGTGGCCGGCGGTGACGAAGGCATCCACCTCGCCCCGCTTGAGCATCTGAGCGCCCACCACCATGGAGGAGTCTGGCTTCGACTTGACGGCCGCAGCCGGATCCTCATCCATTCTCACCACCTGGCTGGCTGGCGCCATCGACAGCGACAGGCCGCTGGTGTCGTGTTTTTTCAGCTCGGCCTCGATTACCTGCGGCTGGCCGATTAACTCCACCTGGATGTCGAAATCACGGGCGGCCCACACCGCCCCGTGGATGGTTGCTTCAGGGGCGTAATCGCCACCCATTGCGTCCAGGGCAATCTTCATGGGGATGCCTCACTGAGGGAATCAGACAGCTGATGGAGAGACCAATCAGGCTGACGTCTCAATCAGGCTGACCAGAGCCAATTATAGCACACGCCGCCGGTTTCCACAACAATCGCGGCAGCCAAGTAGGTCACGCATGCGACGTCCCGGCACGGGGCAACGTGACATCCTGTTATGGGCAGGCAACGGGGTGGGGGTATTAGAGGAGAGCGAAACGATAGCCGATGCCTCGCTCGGTGACGATGAAGCGAGGATTGCCTGGGTCTTTTTCGATCTTGCTGCGCAACCGCCAGAGATACCACTTGACGCTATTCAGGCTGGCCTCGGCGCTGAGGGGTCCGGATGCACGGTATATGGCAAATCACCGTCGGAGCCCGGCCGCATCAGCAACACCATTAGCACAGCACAGCTCAGGATGGCATGGCCGGAGGCGCCAGCAACGGGCGCCGCCAAGGCAATCAGGTGTACAGCCGACGGCACGGAAGGCACGCCCATGCCCTCGACCACGGCGGAGCTCCAGACTGTAACCACCGCAGGACGCCGGCACACTGGAGGCACGCAGC
>JAUVRU010000287.1 GCA_030597485.1 Anaerolineae bacterium | reverse complement strand
AGTGAGTGACGTGGAGGGCGTGCGCGTCGGCGTGGCCCGGCGTATCGTGGGCGTCGGTTGGGCAGTGGCGTAGGCCACAATCTCAGACGCGGTGGTAGGCGTGAGCGTGGGAACAGGCGTGGCCGTGCTCTTGCGCCATGCGGCCGGGGTACAGGCGGCGGTGAGCACAACCGCTCCCGCCAGGAACAACCATCCGCCGATCCTGCGGCACGAGTGTGACGTGTTGTTCATACGACGTTCTCCTCAAATCTCCTCACCGACAGTACTCACGTGGTTCTCGGTTATTGTGAGCGTTCAGGTGCTACTTCAAATATCCAAGACACAAAGGCCTTGAGGAAAATGCTCACTTTGGAAGTAACTCTTTCATCTGTTTTCTTAGTGTCTCTGTGCCTTGGTGGTAGGAGTTGAAGGATGACCTGAACGGCTACTGTTTTTCACCGCCGACTCCACCTGGGGACTGCGCCAGTCCTCGACTACTCTGCTTATGCCTCGATTTCATACAGCAGATCGAGCAATTCCTCCAGCAATACCTCCATGCCGTCCTCATCGCCAGCCTGTTGGGCCGCCCGGATCTCTTCAACCTTGAGATGCAGCGGTTCGGCCTGATCGTCCTCCAGGGTGTCGGCATCCAGCAGCCGGCGAGCCCGCTCCAACAGGACGTCGGTCTCATCCAACGCGGCCTCGCCCCGCCTCGCCATCTCCATTGCGGCCAGCTGGGCGACGGCCTGGCTGATCTCTTGGGCGCTCAGCCGCTCGCGCGAAGCGGCAACCGTGATGGCTACCTGCCGGCCAGTATTGCGATCGGTGGCCTGCACTCGCAGGATACCATTCACGTCGATATCAAAAGAGACGGTCACCCTGGCCACATCGCCGCGGGCTTCGGGCTCCAGCCCCTCTACCTGGAACTTCCCCAGCAGCTTGTTCTGCGAGGCAACGGGGGATTCCCCCTGATAGACCATAATCTCGACAGTATCCTGGCCGGGGTATACGGTACGGAACACCTCTTCCCGGGTGGCGGGGATGGTGGTATTGCGACGAATGATGGGCTTGTACATATCGGGGACCACCTTCTTGCCCATGAAGGTGGCTACCTCGATGCCCAGGGAAAAGGGCGTCACGTCCACCAGCACCGAGCCGATGGGCTGACCGGCGATGATGGCGGCCTGTACCCCCGCTCCCAACGCCACCACCTCGTCGGGATTGACGGCCATATCAGGCTCAATGCCGGTATGCTCAGTCAGCAGTCTCCAGACAGCCGGGATGCGGGTGGAGCCACCCACCAGCAGGATACGATCCAAGTCGCCGGGCGTCATGCCGGCGTCCTTGAGCACGTGGTCAATGGACTGGGTGGTGCGCCCCAGCAAGCCCTTGATCATTCCCTCGAATCGCGCCCGCGACACCTCGTGTTCCAGGTGCAGCGGCTTGCCCTGCCCCTCGGCCAGGTACTCCTCGCGCACCCAGGCGTAGGGATGGTCTGTCAGCTGTATCTTGGCCTGTTCCGCGGCCCGGACCAGGCGAGCCCAGGCATGGGGGTTGCCAGTGATGTCCACACCGTGCTCCTGAGAAAAAACCCTGGCCAGATAGTGCGCCAGTTCCCAGTCGAAGTCATCCCCTCCCAGCCGGGTATCCCCGTGGCTGGCTCGCACCTCGACCACTCCGGCGGTCAGTTCCACCAGGGAGACGTCAAAAGTGCCACCTCCCAGGTCATAGACCAGCACCATCTGATCGTCGGCCCGGTCCAGCCCATAGGCCAGGGCGGCAGCCGTGGGTTCATTGATGATGCGCACCACTTCAAGCCCGGCGATCTCGCCGGCATCCTTGGTGGCCTGGCGTTGAGCGTCCCCGAAATAGGCGGGCACGGTGATCACAGCCTTCTCCACCGGCTGCCCCAGGTTCTCTTCGGCGATTCGTTTCATCTCACGCAGGATGAAGGCTGAGATCTGCTGGGGGGTGAATTCACCGTCAGCCAATTCGACCCGCTCGGCACTGCCCATCTTGCGCTTGATGGAGCGGGCCGTGTTTTCGGGGGCAAAGACATATTGATTGCGCGCCGGGCTGCCGACCAGCCATTTCCCCCGGCCGGCATAGCCCACCACCGACGGGATGATGCGCTCGTGCCCATTGAGCAATAGATGGGGGCGACCATCGCTCACCGCCGAGACGGCGGAAAATGTGGTGCCCAGGTCAATGCCAACGATCGGTTCCCGTTCCATCATGCCTGGCCTTCCTGCTTGCCTGGTTCTGGACCCGCCCCCGGCTGCGGCTGGCGTGGCCGGGGCGGAGATGAAGCTGCCGGACGGGAGACAACCACTTGCGCAAACCGGAGCACACCATCAGACGCGCGGTAGCCGCGTCGCTGTTCGGTCACCACCACTCCTGTCGGCGCCCGACCGCTGGCGTCCACGCTCACGGCCACGTGCAGGCCGGGGTCAAAGGGCTGACCGATCGCCTGGATAGGCTCCACCCCTGCCTGAGCCAACACGTCCAACATACGGCGATGTACCACCCGCAGGCCGTCCAGCCAGGCGATCAACACTGAGCGGGAGTCTCCGCCTTCCGACGAATGCACAACTTGCCGCGCGCCGCTGGTCAGGGCCGCCTCCAACCCATCTATCACGGGCAGCAGAGAGAGCAGCAGGTCGTGGTGAGCGGCTTCGGTCTCCCGCTGGTGGTTCTGTCCCAGCGTTGCCAGCATCTGTTCCTGCCGGGCGATGGTCGCTTGCAGTGCGCTCAACAGCTCTTCTTGTTGTGTCTGCTGCGCCTCGAACAAGGCGTTTTTTTTGAACTGGTCTTTGCCCAGCCGGCCCAATTGCTGTACCAGCTCGTCGAGATCGGCGCCGTCCACCGATCCCTGACGGGCCACGCGGGCCGCCAGCCTTGATATCTCTTGCCAGATGAGGCGCTTCTGGCTCATATCTCCACCTCGCGGAAATCGTCAGTGGGGTCCATTCGGTCATCATCGTCCCAGGCCTGCAAGGCGATGAGCGCATCCTCAGCGTGAAAAGCCAGGTCAAAGGCCGGAGATGAGCGGGGAGGATGCCAGGCCGGGGGCGGCTGCAATAGAAACAGGTCGGTCTCGGCCTGCGTCTCTGCGGTGTCCAACTGTTCGTAGGCGGCGCGGATGGCCTTGAATGTCTGGGGGTCCTTCTCTGGTGGATGCTGGCGTACCAGCGCAAAGTATGCCTGCCGCACCTGGGCCTGGGAGGCATCCCGTTCCAACCCCAGCACCACGTACGGGTCGCTGACATCGGCCAGCGTTCTTGACTGCCGCTGATTGTCGGGCACGTCGGGATTGCGGTCAGGCTCAGGAGAAATCGGCTTCGTCATCTGTTCTGTACGTTTCCCCATTTGTTATCGGATCCTCCGCCAGCATCCCCGAACCTGTCCCTTATCGCCCGAACTTGAAGCCGAGTCACCAGGTTATCGGTTTCCCGCCCGATTCTCTCCGCCTCGTTCAGGTGCCGTTCGGCCAGGTGTGGCTCTCTCAGCTCGGAAAGATAGTACTCCCCCAATTGTATGTGAGCCTCTGCCCGGTTGGGATCCAATTCGATGGCGCGTTGAAAGCAGGCGACAGCCCGCTCCGCTTCGTCGTTCTCCTGCAAGGTAATGCCCATCTTTGTCAGCACTTGGGGATTATCGGGATAACGTTCCTCGACCCATTCCAGGATATGTTTGGCCCACGCGATGCGGTCCAATCTACGACAATGGCTGGACAAGTCCAGATAGAATCCGATTGGGGGAGGGGGGTCCATCACCTGGACCTCTTTCAACAAGGCCTGGGCATCCTTCCAATTATCGAGTTGCAGCCAGGCCTCTATTGCCCAGTAATAGGCCTCAAGGTTATGGGGCTCTTGACGCAAGGCGAGTTCAAACTGCTGGCGGGCTCTTTCGGGGTCCTGCATGTGGGCATAACAACGGCCTATGGAGGTATACAGGCGGACGTTGCCCGGGGTGTACTCCAGACCCTTCTGGTAGGCAGCGATTGCCTTCTCGAAGTTGTCTTTCCTTCGTTCATAATCCCCATCACGTTCGTAGAGATGGGCCAGGTGTTGCCGAGCGTGAGGGTGTTGAGGGTCCAGAGCCAGCACACGCTGCCAGGTCGTCTGGGCAGCCGTCAGATACATGCCCTGCTCGAATACCTGGGCCTGCCAGGCCAGGGCTTCCACGTGATCGGGCTCAGT
>JAUVRU010000031.1 GCA_030597485.1 Anaerolineae bacterium | reverse complement strand
CGCGGCCGATTCAGCCTCTTGATACCATTACCCGCAGTGGTGACAGGCGGCCTTTTTTATGCCACTTCCCCGAAGAGATCGGCTCCGATGTGACCGCAAGCACGCGGGTGCTCCCTTCGATCTGCCCAAATCAGACCCTGATATGGTATAATAGTACTTGGTGGGCCTATCAGAAGCCCAAGTGAACTCAGAGGGCAACGCCAAGATCTTTGTCTCGTGTCACGCCCACTCCCTGTCTCTGCAATGTTCGGGGGAAAAGATCTATTTGCGCCCCCAGAGGAGACCTGGGAGCTGGATAGCCGCAAGAGCGTCCAGTACGTTAGGAATACCCGGCGTACATTGCGGGCGTGAAGACTGACAGCCAGGAAGGGAGAGGGAATCGTGCAGAAGTGGGAGTATGCAGTAATGACGTGGTCAGGTGATGGGCCCGAAGACAGA
Organism: Anaerolineae bacterium; assembly: GCA_030597485.1. Classification (GTDB taxonomy): domain Bacteria; phylum Chloroflexota; class Anaerolineae; order 4572-78; family NAK82; genus JAUVRU01. The sequence goes on along the minus strand of JAUVRU010000031.1, from coordinate 10,953 downwards.
AGGCATGTCCTGTTCACGAGCGGCGACGGCGACTGGGATCCGATCAGGGCGGGCGCTTTCTATCCCACGCTGGAGCGTTTGGGGGATGAGGGATGGGAGATGGTGCATGGGAATGACCCCGCGACACATCTCTTCTTCAAACGCCCAAAGCAAGAGGCTAACCGAGATCCCGATTAGATGACTTATCAGAACCAGAATTGGGGGCAAACAATGTCTGTACCGGAAGCCTGCGACAGTCAGCGGTCGATTCAACAAATGGAGTAACTGTTCGTCGCGCCAAATTCGCCGGGATTGGGAGATTTGGAGACAAGAATCCGAATAGGAATCCCCTTGTCCCGTAGTCCCGGCCCAATAACTTCCTGATTCCCAGGTAGGCCTGAGGTGTAACCAAATGGACACAACCGGATAGGACAGGTAGGAGGTCATCAGATGGGGAAAGAGATGAAATCACATCAGTGGATCGTGATAGTGGTGGTGCTCCTGCTGGCAAGCATGGTGGCCTGCCGAATAGGGCAGCCTGAATCTACACCAGAGGTGATCGTAGCCACGCTCACACCCGTGGCTGAAGTGCCCACCACGCCACTGGAGGCACCCACTCCGGCGCCGGAGGCAGCAGCGTTGCCACCTGCTGCCGGTGCCATCGTCGTGGACAACCTGGACCCTGGTTTCAGCATCGAGGCGGGAGACTGGGGCACCTGCGAGAACGGCGACTGCCAGGGCACCCCCTACGGCGCCGACTTCCGGTTTGCCGACCCGACCTGTGCTGACTGCTGGGCCGAGTTCAGCCTGACCGTGCCTGCCGCCGGGGAATACGACGTTTTGATCTGGTGGCCGTGGGGCGAGGAGCGAGCCACAGATACGCCCTTCACCATTGAGTACGGCGGTGGCTCCCTCACGATCAACGTGGATCAGGTCAACGGTGGCGATGATTGGTGGTGGCTGGCCACACTGGCCTTTGAGGCCGGGGAGACGGTCCGCGTCATTGTGGAAGGGACCGCCACCGGCTACGCCAGCGCCGACGCCATCGCCCTGGCACCGATAGAGGCAGAGACACCGCCAGGCGAAGCGGCGGAGCCTGAACCCGAAGAGCCAGTGGCTGCGGTGCCCATCATCCAATACTTCTACTCCGAAGCAGCACCCGGCCAGGGATGTCATTACCTCCACTGGGACGTGAGCGAGGCTGCCACCGTCCATCTGGACGGCGAGGAGGTCGACAATCCCGGCTCGACGGAGGTTTGTCCTGAGGAGACGACCGGCTACACATTGTACGCTGAGAACGGGGCCGGCACGGCGGAGCAGATTGTCACCGTGGCCGTCGGCGCGGCGGAGACCCCCGCCGATACACCGGAACCAGCCGATACCCCCGTGCCTGCCGACACGCCTCCTTCGGGCCATACGCTGCCAGTGGTCCAACCGGGGGACCTGCAATATCTGGGCGCGTTCAGACTCCCCGGCGGTGACGTCCGGCCGCAGACCGTCGCCTATGGTGGCAATGCAATGACCTTCAATCCCAATGGCGACCCTTCTGGTTCTGGTGATGGGTTTCCGGGGTCACTGTTCGTAACGGGACACGACAGACTGGCGTACGGGGAACTGCCAGATGGCAGCCAGGTGGCCGAAATCAGTATCCCGGAGCCGGTCAAATCGGGCAGCCTGGCTGAACTCAATCAAGCGGAATTTCTTCAGCAGTTCCACAATGTAACCCAAGGGTTCTTCACCGAGCTTGAAGAGATCCCCCGCATAGGTTTGGAGTATCTGGATACCCCGGCAACCGGGGCCAAGATACACCTGGCCTGGGGACAGCACATGCCGCCGGACCTGCCGGTGGCTTCCCATGCGTGGTTCGATCCAAATCTGTCGTCGCCTGACATGCAGGGGACATGGTTCATCGGCAACCAGTCCACCAACAGTGTGAACGGATATCTGTTCGAGATACCGTCATCTTGGGCGGATGAACACGCAGAGGGCCAAAACCTGGCGACGGGACGTTTCAGGGATGGCGGCTGGTCGGGGATGGGGCCGGCCCTTTTTGCCTATCGCCCCTGGATTGATGATACCGGCACACCGGCGTCATCGGGAACACATCTTGAGGAGACAGTGCTACTGCTGTACGAGAGTCCAGACAATATCCCCAATATTGAACGCAGTCTCGACGGCTACCAGCATCCGGACGAATGGGAAGGGGGTGCTTGGATGACGACCAGCACCGGCAAGTCAGCGGTTCTGTTCGCCGGCACCAAGGGAACAGGAGCGAAATACTGGTATGGATATGTCAATCCTGCTGGCCCCGAATACCCATGTGTGGGCCAGGCTTTTGTCGGGGAGTTTACCGTCTGCCGGCTGGCCGATGGCACGCCATGTCCATCGCAGGATCTAACAGAGTGTGCGGGCCACAATGACTATCGGGGGTGGTGGAGCTCCCGGTTTGGTGCTCAGTTCATCCTTTATGACCCGGCAGACCTGGCCCGAGTGGCAGCAGGCGAGACAGGGTCCTGGGAGCCACAGCCTTATGCCTCCTTGGACATAGACGAATATCTGTTTCTCAACCCTGCGGGGGTCGACCAAGACGACCTGGGCACAGGGGTTCAGCGCAGATACAGGATCAGCGCCCTTGCTTACGACCGGAGCAACGATCTTCTGTATGTTCTGGAACCGTTTGCGGATGAGGCCAGGCCGGTGGTGCATGTGTGGAGGGTGCGATGAGCGGCGCGCTGCCATCGTACGGCTGGTGCGGTGGTGAAGAACCGACCAGTCAATTAGACTTCAGCATTGGAAGAATGTCCAAAGACGTTGCTGGCAACATTAGCGAAGCGCATTGTCGCGATGCACTCAATCACCTGCAGCCAATTACCAGCTGCTTCCGTGTGCTGGTATCATATCCTGGAGAGGTATAGGTAGCTAAGATTATGGAACCAGAGGTCGCATCAGATCAGCCCGAATTCAGTACCGCCGAACTGGGTGCACTGGCCCACCTTTACCGGGGAGAGATGTATCGGAGCAAAGTCTGGCGCCAACGCTTGGACGCAACCACCAACTGGGCAGTGGCCGTTACTGGCATTGCCCTGTCCATCACCTTCAGCAGCGCCAACAACAGCCCCATGCCACTCACCCTGGCAGGATTGATTGTCTTGATATTCCTCTTCATTGAAGCCCGCCGCTACCGCTACTTCGACATCTGGCGCACCCGCACCCGCCTGCTTGAGGTGTACTTCTTCCGCCCAATACTCATCCGAGGGCCTATTCAGGGGACCACCAATTGGAATCACGTTTTGGCCCAGGACCTGGCCGATGTCCATTTTCATATCAGCATGTGGGAAGCCCTGGGCCGCCGCTTGCGCCGCAACTATATCTGGATTCTCGGCGTGCTGAGCATCAGCTATTTGGGCAAACTGCTGGTGCACCCCACCCCACTTGTCAGCATAGACCAGCTTTGGGAGCGAGCGGCCGATGGTCCAATTCCCGGCCAGGCTGTGATTGCCGCTGGGATGCTCCTCTACGGTGGACTGGCCGTTTTGGCGCTGGTCACCATGCTGAAACAGAGAGCCGTGGGGCGCGCTCACTCCTACACCGGCCCGCCCGGCCATGAAGACCCGATCATGCGCATGGCCATTTGAGAGGCAAGAACCGTGTCCTACGCTATCTCTGTCTTTCGCAGCAGCGCACCGTGGCCTGGCTACGCGGATTACGAGATAGCGCGCGACCTGGGCCGACGCTTAGGCCGGTTCGGGTTCACGGTGCAAACCGGCGGTTACGTAGAGACAGCGGAAGGCGTCAGCCACCTCGACGATGTGGGCAAGACACGGACAAGCGAAACGACAATGATACGCGAAGTGATATGGTGGATCCAAAAGCGGCTGCTGCTGGCCGAGATAACGATACGGTATCTGCTGATGGACCAGGTGAGCCGGGAAGAGATGATTGCCACCATGGACGAGATGCAAAGAAAGAAGACGTGGCAGGCCCGGCTGCTGGCGGCAGAGGCTGCCCGGCTGGCAGCCCAGGCAAACCGGTTGGCAGCAACCTTGGAGGACGAGGACAATCAGTGACTGGCAGATGGAACGCTGATTTCGCGGATTTGACGCAGACAAACGGAGTATGATCAAGAAGATCAGCGGGAATCAGGCCGCATCTGCGTTCCATTCTGTCTGATGTACAACCGGCTTCTCAACAAGGAGACGCGCATGTCAGAGTCCATTGCCCTCACTTGCCCGGCCTGTGGGAACACGTTGGATATTGGGGAGGATATCAGTCTATTCGCCTGCGCCCGTTGTGGCAGTGAATACGTGGTGCGCAGAGGCGGCAGCATCGTGTCGCTTGCCCCTGCGGCTGAAGGCGCCGCCCCGGCAACGAATGACGCTGAACAAGCGGTGGTCGATGCATATGTTGCCCAGATGAAGGCAGAGATTAACGAGATCCAAGAGGCGCTGTGGGAGGAAAAGCAGGGAATCCCTCAGGAGTCACTGTACAACTTTTTTGTGATGCTGGACGACAGATTGCACGAACGGCGAGGGACCAAGAGACAGAGACCGATGCTGGGAATGTTCACCCGAACCGAAAGCCGCGAGCACGACATCAAGGGATTGCTATACAGTCTTACCATCGAGGATCTGGACGCGTTGATTGGGCGCTGCTCCGAACTCAGCAGCAAGGGCATTCCTATGGACCATTACGAAACCAGGTTCAAGCGGCTCAAACGCCTGAAACAGCAACTGGCGGCGCAGAGGCGGTGATGAGCGGTGCCGTCGGATTTGAACATCCGCCGGGCGCGAACAGAACGGCCAGGACGCTGATCGCATCGCTGGCCGTTCTGCTTGCGGTGAGGTGTCCCTGATTCCACTGAGATGGCATTCAGTGGCAACACCCTGCGCCACACCCGCCACCGGCACTCCCGCCCTGCACGTTTCTGATGAAGGCGACCAATCTTGCGTCCACGGACGCTTCATTCCCATCCGTGTATTCCTTGGGCACGCCCATCTGATCCAACAACTCGTGAGTTGCCTGCAGGCTGGCAAAGATGCTGGGGTCCGTCTTTTCGTCCGCTGCCTGCAGCAGTGACTTGGCCTCATCCTCTGTCAGCGCGATGCCTTTCATATCCGCCAGAACCTCACTCAACGCTTCTGCAAACCTATCCAAAACACAACCGCCTTTCTATGTGTATACTTGTTGACCTCAGTGCCACCGGTCATCTGCAACAAACGGCCCAACCGCCCACTGGCCGCAAGGTCGGATATTCTACCACACCTGGCCCCACAGGGAAAGGACGCCCCTCACCCCTGGTCAATCTCTTGCCCAAAAACGGAAACTGGTCTACACTTACGATGCATCCGCCGCCGGAAACCGCATGCCACCCTGCCATCCCGGCCCGACTACGACTACAAGCGTGATCCTCGACAGCAGTGTGCGCCGGACGTTGGCCGCGTCAGTTTGCGACAGATATTGGTCTCGACGTTCAATCAGAAGGAGGGTCCAGACATGAAACCAGCCAGACTCATCATCCGAGCGGGATTGCTGATCGCCATCCTGGTGGTTCTGTCGCTCACATGCGTCAGCTTCGAGAAGAACCTCGGATCTGCCGCAGGGGCGGACACCTCCCGGTGGCCAGGCCTGGTTTCGGACGCCAGGGCTCAGGGACCCACTGTGGAATTGACAGTCTACAACCAGAATATCGCGCTGGTCCGCGACACCCGTTCGTTTGAGCTGAAGCGGGGCGTGAACCAGGTGCAATTCTCTGATGTGGCTGCTCAGATTGACCCCACCAGCGTCCTTTTCCGCTCCCTGTCCGACCCAGAAGGCACCACGGTACTGGAACAGAATTACGAATACGACATCGTTGGCAGCCAGAAGCTGATGCAGAAATACGTTGACCAGGAGATTGAACTCATTACCCAGGATGGGAGCAGCTATCAGGGCATTCTCCTCTCCGGATCTGATGATATCATCCTGCAGGGCAAGGATGGTGGTGTCACTGTCATTCGACTGGATCAGGTGCGCCAGTTCAACTTCCCCGAGTTGCCTGAAGGTCTCATCACCCGGCCCACTCTGGTCTGGTTGATAGATGCCCAGCGAAGCGAGACCCAAGAGGTGGCAGTCACCTATATGACCAATGGGGTCAATTGGCATGCCGACTATGTGGTGCAGCTCAACAAAGATGATACGGCCCTGGACCTCAACGGCTGGATCACCCTCGACAACCGGAGCGGAGCAACCTACACCGATGCCAAACTGAAACTGATCGCTGGGGACATACATGTGGTGCTTCCTGAAATGGTCTACGCGCGGGAGATGGTGGAGGAAGACATGATGGCTATGCCCACCGCCGCCCCCGGGGTGGAGGAAAGAGAGCTCTTCGAGTACCATCTGTACGACGTGCAGCGCCCGGTCACCGTTCGCGACAACCAGACGAAACAGATCGAGTTTATCAGTGCTGCCGAAGTGCCGACCCAGAAGTTCTTCGTCTACGACGGCGCGTCGGGATTGGGCTTCTACGGCTGGTTCAACGATGATCCCGGCTATGGCAGCTATTCTGATCCTGATGTCAACATCTACCTGGAGATCCAAAACGAGGAGACCGCGGGATTGGGCATTCCTCTGCCGGCCGGTCGGGTGCGGGTCTACAAGGCGGACGTTGACGACAGCCTGCAATCCATCGGCGAGGACCAGATCGATCACACACCGAAGAATGAGACTGTACGCCTGTATCTGGGCAATGCATTCGACATCGTGGGGGAACGGCGCCAGACGAATTTCCAGCGGATAGGCGAGGACGTCATCGAGGAGAGCTACGAGATCACGGTGCGCAATCACAAGGACCAGGCGGCCGAGGTTCGGGTTGTGGAGCATCTGTTCCGCTGGAGCGAGTGGGAAATCATGGAAGAGTGCGGCGAGCACACCAAAGTGGATCAGGGTACCGTGGAATGGCGCCTCCAGGTACCAGCTAATGGTGAGAGCACCTGCGCCTACACAGTGCGTTATGAATTCTGAGAACGACTCACCAGCAACTATCGACGAGATAAAATTGGCCTATGCCCAGGCAAAGAGATATGGCCAGGACCTGGCGCGCATATACGGCCAGGAGAAGGCCAAACGCCAGGAATTGGAGATTGCCAACCAGAAGCTAAGCGCAATCTGGGCCACTGCCCCCAACGGCCTAGCGGTGCTTGACCAGCAAATGCGTGTCACCCAGGCCAATCCTCGCTTCGAGGCGCAGGTGGAACAGAGCGGTCAGTGCCAGGGGCATCTGCTGACAGAACTGCTTCCCTCGCCTGACCTGGCTGCCACCATTGACATCGCTAGCAGAGAAGGAACACCCTTTGCAGAGATTGAAGTCACCCTGGCAGAGCCTACTCACCGCACGCTGCAGATCACCGGGGCCCCGCTGTCGGCCGGTGACCAGCGTGGCTGGGTGGTCAGTCTGCACGATCTGACCGAGCGCAAGAGACTGGAGGGTCTGAAAGAGGAATTCGTCGACATCGCCGCTCACGAGCTGCGCACCCCTCTGGCCATTATCCTGGGTTTTGCCAGCGTCCTGGGTGAAGACCTGGAGTCGGCCGATGCCGCCACCGCAGCACCTCTGGACGCCATCGTCCAGGCGGCCCACCGACTCAACATGATAGTCAATGAATTAGTGGATTCTGCCGTCGCCAGAACCAGGTCGAATGCTGAGATGGGGTTGGACCATTTCGATCTGATGGAGGTGACTGAGCACACTGCCAGCTCATGGGCACACCAGGCCAGCGAGGCGGGCGTAGAAATCAAGCTGCTGGCTGCCAGTGAGCCACTCACCATCACCGGTGACCGCGTGATCATCGCGCAGGCCATCGGGCACCTCGTGGAAAACGCCATACGCTTCAATCGTCCCGGAGGGCAGGTGATCGTTCGTGGGTCACGTGCAGACGATGAAGTCATCCTGGAAATTGAGGACACAGGTATCGGCATCCCGGCTACCGACCTGGACAGCATATTTGACATGTTCTACCAGGTGGAAGAACACATGACACGGGTCCAAAGCGGCCTGGGAATGGGGCTGGCAATTGCCAGGCGTGGCATAGAGCTTCACGGAGGCCGAATCAGCGTCACCAGTGTCTTGAACCAGGGGAGCTGCTTCCGTCTGACCCTTCCTCGCCGCGCCGAAAACGTGCTCATCTCGTCCCAGGACCGTCTTGATACCGCTCATCAACAGACTCTGGCCTACGGGCGAGACCTGGCGCGCGCGTTCGCGGCACAGCGCACTATGACCCAACGGCTGAGCCGTGTGTCGGAATTGGGACATGAGTTGTTTGGCCATCTGGAAGATACCGGGCAGTCGGGGACAGGGGCGGGGATCTCACAGGCTCAGATCGAGGAGGTGCGCGCCCTGGCGCAGCAGCTGGTTGCCGAGGCAACAACCGAGGCAGGGCCGTCAAGAGGAAAGAAAACGTGAACGAGGACCCCATTCAGCGCGCAATAGACGTCAAAGCACGACACGAAGCCGACCTCATGCGGAAGGCCAACGTGCTCAGCGTGGGTGTTGGATATCGCGAGAAACGAGGCCGGCTGACCGACGAGGTAGTATTGGTCGTCAGCGTCACCCACAAAGTACCACACAGCAAACTGCTGCCCCAGGACGTTGTTCCCCCGGTGATCGAGGGAATACCCGTGGACGTGCGCGAGACAGGCACCATGTGGGCGCTGTAGCAACCAGCGACAGCATCAGGAGACATCTATGCTGACTGCCGACCAACAAAGCCTGCTGACCGCAATATCCGCCAAGAAGAACAACCTGCAGGAGATGTTGCGTCGGCCCAACGTGATCGCTTGTGGTGTCGGGTACAAGGTGACCAACAACGGCATCACCGACGATCTAGCAGTGGTGGTCTCGGTGGTGCGCAAGCTGCCCGTCGCTCAGCTGGCCTCAGCCGAATTGGTGCCCCGTGAGGTGGACGGTGTCAGGACTGATGTGGTCCAGACCGGTCTTTTCCGCGCCTTTCAGACACCCCGTGATCGCTGGCGACCACGGGTGCCTCCCGGCGTATCGGTGGGTCACATCAACGCGACTGCCGGCACGTTTGGATGTCTGGTCCGGCGGGGAAGTGAGATCTTCATCCTGAGCAACAACCACGTGTTGGCCAATGCCAACCAGTGTCAGCCGGGAGATCCCATTCTACAGCCAGGCCGCCACGACGGGGGGGTTCCTCAAGATCGCTTTGCCACCCTGGCCGATTACGTACCTCTGGACTTTGGTACCGAGGCGCCTACCTGCACCATCACCACGATGGTGGAGAAGACCTTCAACGTGCTGTCCGACCTGGTCGGCTCCCGTCATCGTCTTATGGCCTACGAACAGACAGAGGGTAACAATCGGATGGATGCAGCCCTGGCCCGGCCGGACGACCCGGCATCGGTGACGCCTGACATCATAGGCATCGGGCGGCCCTTGGGTGTTCATCGGGCCACATTGGGCACCCAATTGAAGAAGAGCGGACGCACAACGGGTTTCACTGAGGGTCACATCGTTCAGATCGATGTGACCAGCCAGGTGGCATATCCACCTGGCGAGGCAAGATTCTACGGTCAGTTGATGGCAACCGGGATGAGCGCACCGGGAGACTCTGGCTCGATCGTTCTCGACCCGCAGAACCACGCGGTTGGCCTGCTGTTCGCCGGCTCAGACGTAGCTACCCTCATCAATCCCATAAAGCCCGTCCTGCAAGCACTCGACGTAGAGATAGTGACGTGAATCAGGAAAATGGCTGATGGAGAAACACGCGACCGAGTCTCAATTCACAGAGGGGTTGGTGGCACGTATCGAACAGAATCTGGGTCAAGGCATCGAGATTGCTTCTGGAATAAGTCTCCTCTACGCAATTACCTTCGATGATAGCGGAAATCTGAAGGTGCCCCTTGACAATGAGGGGAACCCGAAGCGCGGAGGAGGAGCTGGATTCCAACAGGACATCCTTGTGTATGAGAAAGCCCCGCCTTCGGCAGAGGCCCCAGGTACTGTCCGCACCAGCATCGTGCCTCGGGTGATTGCTGAGGTCAAACTGCGTGGTGTCACAACTCACGCTGTAATAACCTACTCAGAAAAAGCACGCCGCATTCGCGCCATATATCCCTTCGCGCGGTACGGGCTTATCCTGGGCGGCCTATCTAGGGTCCCCGGCCGTGTATTGAGGCTGGGCCAGGAATTCGATTTCATCGTCGTGCTCAACAATCCGCCGGAGGAATCAGAAATCGACGCATTGAGCGACCTGCTGCAGGAAGAGTGTCAGACATCAAAAGACGTAGCACGTATGCTTTCCGGCGAGAGCAAGATCAGAACACTGCATCGTTGCCTCAATACAGTGCAGAGTCGATGAATCAAAAAAAGCCCTGTTGGCAGTGACCTACTCTCCCAGGGGGCTGCCCCCCAAGTACCATCGGCGCTAGCGGGCTTAACTTCCGGGTTCGGGATGGGACCGGGTGTACCCCCGCTGCTAGAATCACCAACAAGACTTCTTTTCAGATTTCAAATATCATGTTGACATTTGCGGCTTGTCATCTGATATTTTTCCGGTAACACCCTAAAAACCGAATAGAACGCAAAGCGAGTTCATGCATCAAAGATATGAATAAGCCCTCGACCATTAGTACGGCTTAGCTAAACGCATTGCTGCGATTACACACGCCGCCTATCAAGCGGGTAGTCGTCCCGCGGTCTTACTCCCTTTGACGGGATGGGTGACCTCATCTTGGAGCGAGTTTCCCACTTAGATGCTTTCAGCGGTTATCTCTGCCCGACGTAGCTACCCAGCGATGCCCCTGGCGGGACAACTGGAACACCAGCGGTCGGTCCATTCCGGTCCTCTCGTACTAGGAACAGCTCTCCTCAAGTCACCTGCGCCCACAGCGGATAGAGACCGACCTGTCTCACGACGGTCTGAACCCAGCTCGCGTACCGCTTTGATCGGCGGACAGCCGAACCCTTGGGACCTT
>JAUVRU010000382.1 GCA_030597485.1 Anaerolineae bacterium | reverse complement strand
CATGAAAAGCGGCGCGCAACTGCTACAGATCAGCACCGCCGTCAACACGGCCCCGATCACCATCCATAGACTCTTCTGTTTCACAGTCATCCAGTTTCCCCTACCTTCTCTCTGCTCATCATGTCTCCTCTTCCCACGTCAACCTCACCAAGCGTCGCCGGCCCACCTGTAGTATTTCGGTTTGCCCCGGTGCTACCACAACGTCAGCCGTTCCCGCTGGCTTTCCGTCCAGCTTCACACCTCCCTGCTCAACCAGGCGACGCGCCTCTCGCTTGCTGCCCGCCAGGCCAACAGCGTGTATCAAATCAACGATGTTCACCGGTTCTGTCAACGGATGTTCTGGCATATCAGGCGGCAGCGCTCGCTGTTGAAAGACGGTTTTGAAATGCTCTTCGGCCCTGACCGCCGCCCCAGCACCGTGAAAGATGGACACGATCTCGTGGGCCAGCTGCATCTTCACGTCCCTCGGATGAATCCGTCCGTTCTCCAGGCCTGCCTGCACCTGAGCAATGCGGGCCGGCCCAAACCGGGTGACCAGCCGGAAGTATTGAAGCATTGCCTCGTCTGGGATGCTCATCACTTTGCCATATTGCTCTTCGGGCGGTTCGTCAATACCAATGTAGTTGCCCGTGCTCTTCGACATGCGCAACTGTCCGTCAGTGCCCACCAGGATGGGCAAGGTGAGGCAGATTTGCGGCGGCTGACCATAGGCTTCCTGCACTTTGCGCCCTGCCATCAAGTTGAACAGCTGCTCGGTGGCACCAATCTGCACATCCGTTTCCATAGCCATCGCATCATACCCCTGCATCAGCGCGTAGAACAACTCGTGAAGCCAGATGGGATCACCTTTGGCGAAGCGCTTGCTGAAATTGTCACGAGCCAGGAATTGCTGTACTGTGAAGTGGCTGGCCAAGCGGATTGTATCGGCAAAGGTGAGCGGACTGAGCCAATCGGCATTGTATCTGATTGTGGTTTTGTCTCTATCCAGGATCTTGAAAGATTGCTCAGCGTACGTGCGCGCGTTGTTCTCAAGGTCTTCGCGAGTTCGTTGGGGACGGCTGGCGTCTTTGTCGCTGGGATCGCCGACCAAGCCGGTAAAGGTGCCGATCAGAAACGTGACGTCATGGGCTAGGTCTTGGAATTGCCGCAGTTTACGCATAGTGACAGTGTGACCCAGATGGATGTCAGGAGCAGTGGGGTCATACCCACAATAAACCCGAAGCGGCCGCCCTTCTTTCAGTCGCTCGCGCAATTCCGTTTCCATTACCTGATAAGTCTGGTCGTCACCGAATTCGACACCTTGCATCAGGATGGCCACTTGTTCGTCAACGGGTCTCATTGAAGGCTCCTCGAATGGTTGGATATGGCCTGATTGTACCATCGTCATCGGATCATGGCAACAGATCTAGCGACCTTGATCTCTCTTCAAGTGATGCTATCATGGCTTAGACAACACTGCGACATGGTGATTCTGACTATGGACACAAGGTGGCGTATGCTCTTCCGCGCTTCATCCGGGTGGCGCGTCTGGCTACTGCTGGGGTGTCTGGGACTGCTGGCATGGCTTTGCCACAGCCCACCCCCAGCCCAATCACAGGGCGCGCCCGACCCACAGATTTCCGTGGAAGGCGAAGGTGGTCTGGTGACACCCGGCGGTGAGGTCAGTTACCGTATCCGCCTCCTCAACTGGACTGACCATCCCCTCGCCAACGGTACAATCACTCATACCTTGCCTCTCGGTTTTAGCTATGTGCCCAGCTCGACACTGGTAACAGCCGGCGGCTGGCCCCTTACCTACACCGATCCTCTCAGCGCGGAAAGTGCATTGATCTGGGGACCGTTTCAACTGCCGGCAGCTGGCCACACCGCTCACAACCCTTATGGTGTACACACTTTCGTGCAAGACCTATGCGTGCCCGAGTTCATTGACCACCAACTGGATCAGGCACTCAAACTGGCAGGCAGTGGTGGCTACGTAACTCAACTCTTCTACCCTATCACCGTCGACACGGACGCCCCAGACCCGTGCGCTGTCTACTTCGTCAACAACGCATACGACCATAACCTGGTTCCCATCCTCCGCTTGCAAGGGAATCACAACGCATCCGGATTCTGGGAGAAGCCGGACCCGGGCCCTGGCGGGGATTACGCCGCGATCGCGGCTGCTTTTGCTCGCTATGTGGACGGACTGCCTCGGCGCGATACACATCCCCTGTACGTCACGGTATGGAATGAACCTGATCTGTGGGTAGAGTGGGGAGGAGCGCCCAATGCGTCCGAGTATGGGCGGTTTTTCGTTGCCGTCTCGAATGCTATTCGAGATCTGAATGATCCCCGCATCCGAATCCTCAATGGAGCAGTCACGCCGGCCAACACAGCGTTCATCCAACAGTTGCTAACGGTGCCTGGCTTTGCGAAGGCCTTCGACGCATGGGCCAGTCATTGTTACCCATACAATCACCCGCCACTGTATAACATCCACAATGGCACTGCCCGTTATGGCAACGCGACCATTGACTGCTACCTCGAGGAGCGAGACACAATCGCCAAATATGGCGGCCGCACCGGGTTCAAGTTCGTGATAACGGAGACCGGTCACGGGCTGGGCGACGATCTATACGCCTTTGAAGGCTTTCCGCCAATCAACACATCCAATCGAGCAGAGTACGTATCGGTGGCCTTTGACCTGTACTGGCGCACATGGCCCGAGGTGATCGCAGTCACGCCATTTGAACTGGGCGACCCGTGGGGTGGCTGGGATTGGCTGGACTGGATAGACTACACGGTATCACTCGACCCGCTCGCATTCTCCTACACGCCCTACCGGCAATACAACAGAGTAGCAGCGCTCACCAAGCCCCGTGGAGCGACCGTGCCCCACGACATCGAAGTCAATTTCAGGGCCCACGTAAATCCAGACTTGTCGCCCGGCGTATACACCAGCGTCCTTCACGGGACCGCGGGAGGCGCAACCACAGCCGCCACTCAGGCAGCAGCAGTGCAAGTGGTATCACACATCGAACGTCAATATCTCCCCAGCATAGGAAAGGGGCAGTCGCAGCAAAAGGAGGGGGTGTGGTACCATGACACGCCGGTTGCTAATCCGCCGTCGCAGCCGCCCGATGAGATGCAGCCCACCCACCCGCATCCGTCGAGCGATTCGACCAGCCCGACAGATGGCGTCAGCAAGCCCACACACTTCCTCAACCGGACGAATCGCGGCGTGCGCCCGACATTTCGTGAAGATTGGCGGACGGATACAGTAGTCATCGAAGGATACCCATATCTCCTGATGCTGGATATCCACCTGCGATCGCCCGGTGAAGGCAGTTCCGAGAGTTCAGGCCGGACGAAATCCACAACTGAGCGTGCGTATGCTGCTCTGGCCAATGGACAGGTGGCTATCATCGACCTCAACACGCTCCACGTGGAGCAGCGAGTGAATTTGGGATCTCCAGCACGAGCGCTCGCGCCTGGCGCGCGCGCTGGAACGGTATACGCCTCCCTCGACTCAAATCGTGTGGTTCTGGTCGATACGGCCATCGGCCAAATCATCGCCGACACT
>JAUVRU010000400.1 GCA_030597485.1 Anaerolineae bacterium | reverse complement strand
TCGACGTCAAGGCGGTCGGTGACGGCCAGCGCATAGTAGTCGCCATTTTACACAAAGACGCCAGCCTGGCCAAGTTGCCCGGCCACCTGGCGCGCTGTGTATCGGTCCAGCGTGATGGTGATGGTTGCGGTTGACGCGCCGGCCGAATCGACCCGGCTTGGTGATGCCGAAGAAGACGACTCGGGGCACGGCCTCCCGGCTATCTGGCAACCGCCTGAAGTGTGACTATTCTCTGGATTAGGGGTCGTCATTCAGCAGCAGGCACAGGCGTGATTTCGGATGCCGCGGTTGAACGACAAACAGCAGAGCACCACGAAACCGTCGACCGGGACCCCACTGAATCATCACTCGTGAGGCTAACGACAAGCCAGTGGGATGTTCTGAGGGAGTATCTGGGAAGCAACAGACACCGAAGACGCAACTGGCAGCGACTCATGGTATAATGTGGTCTGACCCTTTGGCCAGAACACAACTACTGCCCAGCCCGGCAGGCCGACTATCAAGGCACCACTTCAGAGGACGAATCGATGAGACTGCCGCCCAGCCCCACCGAGGCAACCTCCACCACAGACCGCCACCTGCCCGATGCGCCGGATTTGGCCAGCGCACTCGAAGCTGCGCAAGCTCTGGCCAGCCAGGTTGAACTACCCAAGCTGCTGCAAACATTGGCGGAAGCCATGATCGAGAACGCCGGCGCGCAAAAGGGCTATGTCCTGCTGCCGGAACACGACCAGTGGGCGGTGGCCGCCGCGGGGGCGGCGAACGGGTCCGAGGAGATAGAGTCGCCTGCTTGCCTGGCAGCGACCTTACCGATGACCATCGTCGACGAGGTGGCACGTACCCTTGAACCGGTCCTGCTGGGCGACGCCACGAAGGCTGATAGATTTGGATCGGATTCCTACCTTCTTAGCGCTCAACCCAAGTCGCTGCTGTGCTTGCCCTTGCTCCACCAGCGCGAACTGGTCGGTGTGGTGTATCTGGAGAACCAGCTGACCCCGGATGCTTTGACGCCGGGGCGCTTGGAGCTGCTCCAGCTGCTAGCGACGCACACAGCCATTGCACTGGGAAACGCCCGGCTGCGTGCAAACCTGCAGCGGTCAGAGGCGTCGGCACGGGCTAATGAACAACGTTTCCGCCACCTTTTTGAGAATGCCCCGTTGTGCATATTCGAAGTGGACCTGGCGGCAACGCCAGCGGTCATTCTGGCCGCCAACCGCCGGGCCGAAGCCGTGTACGGCTGGTCAGCCCAAGAATTCACCGCCATACCGGTGGAGAGACTGGTACCCCCGGAGGCGCGCCCGGGAGTTGAACGCTTGGTGGAACGCGTTCGCGCCGGAGAGACGGTTGCCGTCGAAGGGACCAACCGGCGCCGGAATGGGGCGATCTTTCCCGTACGCATCATCGCTACCCCAGAAGTAGAAATGGGGCTGCACGCCGATCACATGGTAGTGGCTGTGGAAGACATCACGGCCGAAAAGCAGCGCCGCTCGGAGGCCGACGCGATTGACGAAGAGCGCCGCCGCATCGCCCAGGAGATTCACGATAGTGTGGCTCAGGACCTGGCCGCCTTGCGCCTGAGGGCCTCGCTGTGGCCAGACCTGGTGGAAGCCAGCCCAACCCAACTGCGGTCGGAGCTGGATGAATTGCAGGTCATTCTGGACAGGGGGATTGAGCAGATGCGGCGTGTCCTTCTTGCCCTACGCCCCGTGGCTCTGGACGAAGTCGGCCTTTTCCCTGCCCTGCGCCAACTGGCTGGCGACCTTGAATGCCAGTACCAGGTTCACGTAGATCTGCAAATCTCCGGGCCCGAGGAGCGCGTGCCGGCGGACCTGGAGCTCCCGCTCTTCCGCATTACCCAGGAGGCGCTCCGCAACATCGGCAAGCATGCTCAGGCTAGCGTGGTCCGCATTGCCATCGATCTGTCCCAGGAAGCGGCGATCACATTGACCGTTCGTGACAACGGGCTGGGGTTTGACCCCGCCATCCTGGGAGGGGCGGTGCGTGCCGGCCACCTGGGCCTGAAACAGATGCGTGAGCGGGTGGAGAAAGTAGGGGGGACGTTGGTGATCGATAGTCAGCCCGGTCAGGGGACGGAAGTGCGGGTAGTCTTGCCGTTGGAATAGCACGGAGTTGAGCCATGCCACCCATCAGAGTACTGCTGGTCGACGATCACACACTCTTTCGCCAAGGCCTGCGCCAAATCTGCGAGATCAAGGGCGGTTTCGACGTGGTCGGCGAGGCGGAGAACGGCCGGGAGGCGGTGCGCCTAGCGGCCGAGCTGAAGCCGGAAGTGATCCTGATGGATATCAGTATGCCGGTTCTGGACGGCATCCAGGCCATTACCCAGATCATGGAAAAGGAACTGGAAACGCGCATCATCGTGCTCACCATGTATCAGCAAGATCATTATGTGTTTGACGCTATCAAGGCAGGGGCCAGCGGATATCTACTCAAGAACGTAGATGCCCAGGTGCTGGTGGAGGCGGTGCGGGCGACCCACCAGGGCGAGGCACTGGTTGACCCGATGATGGCGGCCAAGGTGTTGGACGAGTTCCGCCGCCTCAGCCACGCGACCGGCGAAGCCGAGGGTATCGAGCTGCTGACCGAGGGCGAGATGGCGGTGCTGTGCCAGGTCGTGGAAGGGGCCGACAACCAGGCCATCGCTGAACATCTCAACCTGTCGGTACAGACCGTATCCAACCGCCTGCGCAGCATCTACCAGAAGCTGCACGTCAACAACCGCACCCAGGCTGCGCTCTACGCCCTGCGCCGGGGCTGGGCCAGGCTGGATCCAGCAGAATGAAACAGCCGCGAACGGGCAGCTAACCCCGGTCTCCTCCAAGAACAAGGATGTCGGCGACTGGACCTTGGCATGGACGACGTGGCGCTGAGCGGCCGGATCCATGGTACCAGCGCCAATGTCGACACTTGCGACAGCGCCAGCGGGCCGTGGCGCCAAGATAGACTAAGCATCACAAGGCCCCAGGCAGAAAGATAATGATCGGGGCGGGTCGAGAGAATCGGCCCGCCCCGTTTCTTTCGGGTCGGCAGGGCCATGGTGCTTGCACGTCTCCTGGGCGGCCCGGTTCAGGAAGCAGCGTTTACGCTCCTTCTTTGTTTTCAAACCATCCTACCAACGGCCTCAAGTTCTTTGAATGGTGTGGTGCAACTTCACCCAGCTATCCATCCCGGAGCACCAAGAGAGGGACATCTTTGCCCAGTAAGACCAAATAGGTAGTTTCTTGTAGCCAAATTGAGTACATTTGTGTCTTGTGGGGGTGATGGTTGTCGGTTATCATGAACAGCGTAGCATAGGAACAACTGAGAAGCCACATCATTCGACCAATCACCGTTTGTGTGGCTCGTTTGGACCTACTGTGGTTCGCTGATAATGAAACATCAAACCCAACTGAACGGAGAGTATCCAATGGCCGAAAAAGAACCAGGCACTTGTTCGTCGCTCTGTG